>NZ_QUGE01000006.1:0-108233 GCF_003478825.1 Peptoclostridium sp. AF21-18 | reverse complement strand
TGAGATAGTTTTTTTACTATCTCACAAAGTTCAACAAATTGGGACCCCATCAAGTTCTGCAGATTGTTGAGATTTAATTATATACTTACAAAAAATCTATTCAAAAGGGATGCCTGTAGAAAAATAATTTACGCCACTCCCATTTTTATATTTGCTAAAATGAAACAAGTAAGTAAATTAGTTACTTGTTTTTTATTATGTTAACAATAATTATTATCTCATTATACTTATACTATTAGTTGTTTAGTAAGTAGTCTAGTAGCTCATCTACTGTGTTGACTATTTTGTGTGGGTTTTCGTTTGTTAGTTCTTCTATTGTTCCGTATCCATAAGATACTGCTACACAAGGTATTCCAAATTGTCTGGCTCCTAGGATGTCGTGTTTTTTGTCGCCTACCATTATTATGTTTTCTGTGTTTATAGTTTTTTCTGTTGCGATATTATTTGCATCGTTATTTGAGCAATTTATTCTTCCAAGTCTTTTTAGTGTTTCTTCAATTACTTCAGCTTTGTCAGTTCTTTTTTCGCTCATTGTTGCTCCGACAACTTCATCAAAATACTGTTCAATTTCGAAATGTTCTAGTATTTGTTTTACAAATTTTTCTGGTTTTGATGATGATACTGCAAGTGTGTAGTTGTTATCTTTTAGAGTTTTTAGCATTTTTTCTACGTTTGGATATAGCTCGTTTTCAAATATTCCAACTGTTGTGTATCTTTCTCTGTAGTATGCAACTGCCTGTTCTGCTTCTTCTTTTGAAATGTTTAGGTACTCCATGAACTGAGTTATCAGTGGTGGTCCTATGAAGATTTCTAGTTTTTTTAGATCGTTTTCTGGGTGTCCCATTTTTTCAAGTGCGTGTTGTACGCATTTTGTAATTCCTATTCCAGATGCTGTTAGTGTACCATCTAGGTCGAATAATATTGTTTTTTCCATATTTTAATACCTCGTTTTTATTTTAGTCGTTTTATTTTTTATTTTCTTATTAAATATATCATATAATGAATTATATAATTTATAAAGTTTTATTTACGCATAATTAACCTACAATTGATGTTTTATATTTTTTAGGTTTAATTCTTTAAATCTGGGTATTATTTTAGTATCAATATTTTGAAAGGTAGGAGAATAGAGATGTTAGAGTATAGATATGATACGCAGCTTTTGATTGATGGTGAAGGTCTTGATGAGGATGCGATAAATGAGTATTTTGAGAGTAATTTTGATGGTGATTGTTTGTTAGCAGTTGGGAATGAGGATATGATTAAGATTCATTTCCATACTAATGAGCCATGGAAGGTGCTTGAGTATTGTTCGACACTTGGTGAGATTTATGATATTGTTGTCGAGGATATGGATAGACAGGCGAGAGGATTAAGAGGATAAAAGAAGGGAAGAAGTGTTGTAAATGTCTACATCACTTCTTCCTTATTTATTTTTTGATTTTTTTAGATTTATTTTCTATAGTTTTAAAATCTCCTTTTGGATTCTGATTCCATAGTAAATCTATATCAAATTTTCTTTTTTCTAAAGTAGATTTTAATCTTATTGGAGTAAATTTACAAAAATCTCTTTTAAAATCTTTTGCTGATTTTGAGCTTGTTAACTCAATTATCTTTTTAATATTACATGATCTAATTAACTCATCTTCAAAATTTAATACTTGCGGAATACATATTACATCTTTTATTATAGAAGACTTATTGAGTATATTTATATTTTTTAGTAGAATATCCGTCTTTTGTACATCTGTGTCAAATATTAAAATTACTATAGAACCTGGCTTAATATCAATAAGATTGCTATTTTTTATTAAATCTTGAATTACATTAAATTTTTTGACACTGCCTGATTCTATTAATTTCATTTCTGATTTCAATGTATTTACCAAAAGTTTTTCGGTTTCTCCTTCTACAAAATATATAAATCTCTCTTTTGTCATTAATATTACCTCCCTAGTCTAATAAAGTGTAGAGGTTATCTAGGTCTGGAGAAGATAAAAATAAATCATTTTCAGCTGCTAATTTTAGTGAATCAGTGTTTCTTTTTAGGTAATCTGATGGATAAACACATTCTATCACATAATCATCGTCGACTTTATACTTCTTCAAGAAAGTAAATGAATGTTTTGGAAGATTCATATCCAATATATCTGTGTTGTGTGTTGTGAAAAATAACTGTTGATTCTGAGGAAGTCTAGATATCATTATATTGAGAATAGCTTTTTCAACTTCACTATGTACGAACGAAAACTTCTCATCACAATAATAAAATCCACATTTTCCCTCAATTATTTCAGCTAAAAAATTAGCGATTGCAATTCCTGAAGCAGTACCACTTGAAATTATGTTTTTCTTAACTATTTCACCATCTTGTACCAAAATTTTCTTGTTTCCTAGAGAAATTATATACGAGTTTTCAACATCTTCAATTTTTTCTATTCCTTTTATTGAAGGATCTAGAGCTTTTAATACTGTTTCTAAAATTTTAAAGTATTCTTCACTTAAAGGAGCTTGATGAAATTTTTC
Source organism: Peptoclostridium sp. AF21-18 (assembly GCF_003478825.1). NCBI lineage: Bacteria > Bacillati > Bacillota > Clostridia > Peptostreptococcales > Peptoclostridiaceae > Peptoclostridium > Peptoclostridium sp. AF21-18. The sequence continues at coordinate 105,707 of NZ_QUGE01000006.1, read as the reverse complement.
GTCATTGGCATATATAAAGAACCAACCAAAGAAGCTGACTTTATCAAGTTCTTCAAGATATCCATAATCTGCTGATTCAATTAATTTATCTAGCTTTTTGGAGCATATTTCATAATTATCCCTTTTATTTATATTAACCGATGCAACTTTTATCTTTACGTTATCTTCAGTATATAGATTATCCCTCTCAGGTAATATTCTTGCCAAAAGTCTATATAATTTATTCTCATTAATTATAAAATCTAGAGAAATACTAGCTTCTTTTGAGTTGTCGTTTATACAATCAGTAAGAGCTACAATTTCTTTGCGAGATATAAAGTTAAATGAAGACATTAGAATTCTTCCAAGAGAAGTTTTTCCTGTTGCATTTGCTCCTAAAATTATATTTACTTTTTTGTATCTAAAGTTTGGTCTATCCTGTAGATGCTCTGGGTTAATCAGAGAGTCTACTATTTTTTTAGGGTAAGACATGTTGATGTGAAAGTTATTAAATGCAAAAAAGTTATCTATTTTTAAATCCATTACTATCATGGCTGCACCTCCTTTTATGTATATTATTTCGTATTTTACGAATTAATATACTTTTATGATACGTTTTTTGTAGGAAAATAGCAATGATTATTAGAAATTTTATTTATGATATAAATATGTTGATGATTTTAAATGTATAGAACGCATAAAAAACGGTTGCTTTAATTATGACGCTCCTGGTCGTGAACAGATGAAATTTTTAAAAAATATTATATTTGAAAATAATGCTTACTTATATCATAAAGGTCATCTAAGCAATAAATTAAATGATTTGACTGAAATATAGTGTATTGATATTAGATGAACCAGATATATATCTTCATCCAGAGTGGCAGCTATTGTTTGCCGAGTTAATAGTTCTTGTAAATAAGTATTTGAATACTCATTTTTTGATAAATACTCATAGTCCATATTTTTTAAATGCTATTGAGGTTTATGCTAGCAAGTATAATATTGTTGAGCCTAAGTATTATTTAGCAAAGGTAGATGGTAATGTTTATGATGTTACTGATAATATTGAGGAAGTTTATGCTGAGTTAGCTAGACCATTTCAGATTTTAGAGGATGAGATGTATAAAGAGTAAAAGTTAGATATCGCTGATAAAGAGCACTTTAATCTTAAGAAATAGATTAAGGTGCTTTTTTGTTACAAATTATATCAATATTTTGTATATTATTATTTCTATTTGTATATAATGTATTTTATTATGAATTTATATATATTATAATGGAATTAAATCTATTATTTAGATTAATAAATTAAAAATTTAATTGATAAAATAAAAAAATTTTGTAAAGGAGATATCACAAATGGCAAAAGCTAATAATGCTAATATAGGTTTTGAAAAACAAATTTGGGATGCAGCTTGTATACTTTGGGGACACATTCCTGCTGCAGAATATAGAAATGTCATAATAGGATTAATCTTTTTAAGATATATATCTAATGCTTTCGAAAAAAAATATAATGAATTAGTTGAAGAAGGTCTAGGATTTGAAGATGATCCAGACGAATATTTAGCAGAAAATATCTTTTTCGTGCCAGAAGAAGCACGTTGGAGCAAAATAGCAGCTGCTGCACATACTCCAGAAATAGGAAAAGTAATAGACAATGCAATGCGTGCTATAGAAGCAGATAATAAAAGATTAAAAAATGTACTACCTAAAAACTTTGGTACACCAGACTTAGACAAAACAGTTTTAGGAGAAGTAGTTGATTTATTTACTAACTTAGATATGGATGAAACAGAACATAATAAAGATATACTAGGGAGAACTTATGAGTATTGTTTAGCTCAGTTTGCAGAAAAAGAAGGTAAAGGTGGAGGAGAATTCTATACTCCATCAAGTATAGTTAATACAATAGTTTCTATATTAAAACCTTTTGATAATTGTCGTGTTTATGACCCAGCTTGTGGTTCTGGTGGAATGTTTGTACAGAGTGCGGACTTTATAGAAGCACATTCAGGTAATCGTAGCCATATGTCTATATACGGACAGGAAGCAAACTCAGATACTTGGAAAATGGCAATAATGAATCTTACAATAAGAGGAATAGATGCTGACCTTGGACCTCATCATGCAGATACATTTACAAATGACTTACATCCAAGATTAAAAGCAGACTTTATCATGGCAAATCCTCCATTTAACTATAGCCCATGGGGACAGGGTAAATTACAGGATGATAAACGTTGGAAATATGGACTTCCTCCTGCTGGAAATGCCAACTTTGCATGGATACAGCATATGATTCATCATCTAGCACCAAATGGGAAAATAGGTCTAGTTTTAGCAAATGGTGCACTTTCTTCTCAGACATCAGGTGAAGGAGAAATACGTAAGAAAATAATTCAGGATGATTTAGTTGAAGGTATAATAGCACTACCACCGCAGCTGTTCTATAGCGTTACAATACCAGCAACTCTTTGGTTTATAACAAAGAATAAGAAACAGAAAGGAAAAACGCTATTTATAGATGCTCGTAATTTAGGGCATATGGTGGATCGTAAGCATAGAGATTTTTCACAGGAAGATATTCAGAAATTGACAGATACTTTTGAAGCATTCCAGAATGGAGAGTTAGAAGAAGTAAAGGGATTCTGCGCTATAGCTGATTTAGATGAGATAGAAAAACAGGACTTTATTCTAACTCCAGGTAGATATGTAGGTATAGAAGAACAAGAAGATGATGGAGAGCCTTTTGAAGAGAAGATGGCAAGATTGACATCAGAGCTTTCTGATTTGTTTGCTGAATCTCATAAGCTTGAGGAGGAAATTCGTAAAAATCTGGGGGCGATTGGTTATGAAGTGTAAGTTAAGTGATATTTGCTCGTTTAGAAAAGGAAAAATAGAAACCAAAGAATTAAATGAAAAAAATTATATATCTACTGAAAATATGATTCCTAATAAACAAGGTATAACAAATGCTTCATCCTTACCAAAAGTTAGAACTGTAAATGAATTTAAAAAGGGTGATGTACTTGTTTCCAACATAAGACCATATTTTAAGAAAATTTGGATAGCAGAATATGATGGTGGTTGTTCAAATGATATTTTGGTATTTAAAGCTAATAAAGGTATTAATAATTATTTTTTATACTACCTTATATCTGATGATGCTTTCTTTGAGTATGCAACAGTAACAGCTAAAGGTACAAAAATGCCAAGAGGTGATAAGTCATCTATAATGTCGTTTGAAGTTCCAGACTTTGATATGGGGAAACAATTAAAAATAGCATCTATATTAAAATCTATTGATGATAAAATAAAAATTAATAACAAGATAAACAATAATTTAGAGCAGCAAGCAGTTCTTTTGTTCAAAGAGTGGTTCACGGACTTTGTTAATACTTCAAGTAATCTGATTGAAACGCAGTTTGGGTTAATACCTGATACATTCAGATTACTTAAAAACGGTGAGTTGCCAATAGTTGTAACTGACTATGTTGCAAACGGTAGTTTTGCATCGCTAAAGGCTAATGTGACTTTATATCAAGAACCTAACTACGCTTACTTTATACGCAATACAGATTTAAAATCTGGTTCATTTAAAGTATTTGTAGATGAAAATTCTTATAGATTTCTTTCAAAGTCAACACTTTACGGAGGAGAAATAATTATTTCAAATGTTGGCGATGTGGGAAGCGTATTCTTGTGTCCAAAACTAAATAAACCAATGACACTTGGTAACAATGTAATTATGCTTCGTCCTGAACAAGATAATTTGAAATACTATCTCTATGTTTGGTTCAAATGGCTGTACGGTCAATCGCTAATTCAAGGTATTAAGGGTGGCTCTGCTCAACCTAAGTTTAATAAGACTGACTTTAAGAACCTACCGATTTTTTTGCCTACTGACGATTTGTTGGAACAATTTCAACAGATGGTTAAGCCTATATTTGAACTAATAGAGAAAAATAATGAAGAAAATCAAGCTTTAATAGTTACACGAGATACGCTTTTACCTAAACTTATATCTGGCGAGTTTGACATCTCTGACATCGAACTTTAAGCCGCTAAATTATTGTTTGACTTGAATAAACCTCCAACAACGGCGGAGATATAAAAATAAAAGAACAGCCGTTGCTTGTCGTTCTCTAAAAAAGGAGAATTGACAATGAAAGAGAACTTAATAAAAGATATAATACAGGAAATGTTAGCATTTCTTAATAATGCACAGATAGAAAAACTACAAGAAGTGCTGCAATTTACAATGTTTAATTATGAAGTAACAAGTTTAAAAAATGATGACAAATCAGAACAGAACTATATAGAGTTGTTTTTAGCAGCTAAAAAGATAGAGGGCTGTTCTGATAAGTCGCTAAAATACTATAAATCTACTATAGAAGCTATGGCAGAAAGTATAGGAAAAGATATAAAACATATAAAAACAGAAGATATTAGAACTTATTTAACTAAATATCAAGAAACAAAAAATACGAGCCGAGTAACTATTGATAATATAAGAAGAATTTTGTCTAGCTTCTTTTCTTGGCTTGAAGATGAGGACTATATATTAAAAAGTCCAGTTAGAAGGATTCATAAAATAAAAACAGCTACCAATATAAAAGAAACCTATTCTGATGAAGATCTTGAGATAATGAGGGATAATTGTACAGAAATAAGGGACTTGGCAATTATTGATATGCTTGCATCTACAGGGATGCGTATTGGCGAGATGGTTTTATTAAATAGACAAGATATTAATTTTAATGAAAGAGAGTGCGTCGTATTTGGTAAAGGGGATAAAGAAAGGATTGTCTACTTTGATGCTAGAACAAAAATACATTTATTAAATTATTTGGAAAGTAGAGAGGATGACAATCCAGCTTTATTTGTATCTTTAAAATCACCAAATAGAAGAATGAGCATTGGTGGAATAGAGGTTAGATTACGTAATTTTGGTAAAAAATTAGGGCTAAAGAAGGTACATCCACATAAATTTAGACGTACTTTAGCAACAATGGCTATAGATAAAGGAATGCCTATTGAGCAGTTACAACAGCTACTTGGGCATAAAAGAATAGATACAACATTGCAATATGCAATGGTTAAACAAAGCAATGTAAAAATTGCTCATAGAAAATATATAGGATAGGAGGCATAAAATGAAATCTTGGAAAAAAGTTACAATAGAAGAGTGCGTAGATATTTTAGGTGATGGATTACATGGTACACCCAAATATACTAAAGATGGTGAATATGCTTTTATTAACGGAAATAATTTTGTTGATGGAAAAATATTCATTAAACCTGATACAAAAAAAGTTGATTTTTTAGAATTTGAGAAATATAAAAAATCATTAAATGATAGAACTATATTTGTTTCAATAAATGGAACTTTAGGTAGAGTAGCTACATATAATAATGAAAAAATAGTTTTAGGTAAAAGTGCTTGTTACTTTAATGTAAAAAATCAGATTAATAAAGACTTTATTTTTTATGTCGTGTCTTCAAATAAATTTAAAAGATATATGGAAATACATGCAACTGGAACAACTATAAAGAATTTCTCCTTAAAGCAAATGAGAAATTATTCTTTTTTACTACCTGATATAGAAACTCAAAATAAAATTGCAACTATTTTAAAAACTATAGATTCTAAAATAGAAAATAATAATAAAATAAACAATAATTTACAGAATTTAAATGTATGTTTGATAAATTAAATATTTATATTAGATATGTCAAGCTCTCCCGATATTAATTTTGACAATAAAAATTCTTTAATATACTTTAAAATACAATTTTCGTTATAATTATTACGAATTATAGAATCTATAGGAGATATTATTTTTTCAAATTGTTCTATAATTTCATCTGGTGGAATGATGATTGGCATATTATTTAAAGAAATTTTATTAATAGAACCAAAAACAGTACCATTAGCATTAAAAATATCTAGTTCTTTTTTTAAATGGCACATTGTGTAATGTATAAATGATTGTTGTTTTGATTTTGAACGAATTGCTGCAAGTCCACGACCTATGCAACAATCTGTGTGTGCTATATTAAGTTCTCCAACTGGAGCACGTACACTTATTAGAGTATCATTTATGCAAGCAATTTTTTTGGGTTCTGTTGTATAAAGTCTCACTTGTGGGAATCTATCTCCAAACTCTGCTTTACCTTGAAAGAAAATTGTACCAATACCATTTTCATTATAACTACTACCTTTTGGAGATTGCCCCATTGTTATATCAGCAATATCACTTAAAATACCTCTTTTGTATTTTAGTGAATTGTTATCAATACATAGTTTGTTATAAATTGAAACAGCTTGATTTTCTAAATTATTGTTTAGAGTATAACAAAAAAGAAAGGAGGAATAATTATGTCAACTACATACTCAGAAGCAAACTACGAAAACTCTATAATCGAACTTTTCCAAAACGAATTAGAGTACGAATACGTATATGGACCAGAAATAGATGACAGGGACTACAAAAGTCCTCTATACGAAGAAGAACTAGAAAATGCCATATACAGAATAAACAAAGATCTGCCATCTGCAGCCATTGAAGATGCCTTAGACAAACTAAGAAACTTCGAAAATGCAGAACTAATACAAAAAAACGAAACCTTTATGAATTACCTACAGAACGGAATAGAAGTAAGGTATTTTGAAAAAGGTGAAGAAAAATCTGAAATAGTATATATTGTAGACTATGAAAAAATACACAACAACTCATTTATAATTGCTAATCAGTGGACTTTTATTGAAAATAGCAACAAAAGACCAGATATAATCATATTCTTAAATGGTCTTCCTGTTGTAATAATGGAACTAAAATCTCCTTCTCGTGAAGAAACAGATTTTTCTGATGCATATAGACAATTACAGAACTACAAAAAGGAAATTCCTTCAATATTTATATACAATACCCTTTGTGTGATAAGTGATCAGCTTACAAGCAGAGCAGGTACAATAACATCTGGAGAAGACCGTTTTATGGAATGGAAAACAAAAGATGGAAACTATGAAAATACTCAATATGCTCAGTTTGATACATTTTTTGAGGGTATTTTTGAAAAAGAAAGATTCCTAGATATTATAAAGAACTTTGTATGCTTTTCAAAAGAAGGATTAAACTCATTCAAAATTTTAGCTGGATATCATCAGTATTTTGCTGTAAATAAAGCTATTGAATCGACTAAAAAAGCTGTTTGCACTGATGGTAAAGGTGGAGTTTTCTGGCATACACAAGGTAGTGGAAAGTCATTGTCTATGGTATTTTATGCTCATTTACTGCAGAAAGCACTTGAAAGCCCTACAATAGTTGTTCTTACAGATAGAAATGATTTAGATGATCAGTTATATAGCCAATTTATGAAATGTAAAGAGTTTTTAAGACAAGAGCCTATTCATGCAAAAAACAGAGAGCATTTAAAGAATTGGCTTGATGGTCGTAAAGCAAACGGAATTATATTTACTACTATGCAAAAATTTGAAGAATCATTTGAATGTTTATCTGATAGAAGAAATATAATTGTTATGGCAGATGAAGCTCATAGAGGTCAGTATGGTCTTGCTGAAAAAATAAAAATGACTAAAAATGAAGATGGAGAAGAAGTAGCGAAGAAAGTTGTAGGTACAGCTCGTATTATAAGAAATAGCTTGCCTAATGCCACATATATCGGATTTACAGGAACACCAATATCTTCAAAAGATAGAAGTACAAGAGAAGTATTCGGTGATTATATAGATATTTATGATATGACACAGGCTGTTGAGGATGGTGCTACTCGTCCAGTTTATTATGAAAGTAGGGTTTTAAAATTAAACCTTGATAAAGAAGTTTTAGAATTAATAGATGCTGAGTACGATTTAATGGCTCAAAATGCTGATGAAGAAGTTATAGATAAAAGTAAAAAAGACCTTGGAAAAATGGAAGCTATATTAGGAAATGAAAAAACAATAGATTCTTTGGTATCTGATATTTTAGACCATTACGAAAACAACAGAGAAAATCTATTAACAGGAAAGGCAATGATTGTTGCATACTCAAGACCTATAGCTATGAAAATATATGAAAAAATACTGCAGCTACGTCCAGGTTGGAGTGAAAAAGTTGCTGTTGTAATGACTTCTGGCAATAATGATCCAGAAGATTGGAGAGATATTATAGGTAATAAACGGTATAAAAATGAGTTAGCTAATAAATTTAAAGACAATAACAGTCCACTAAAAATAGCTATAGTTGTAGATATGTGGCTTACAGGATTTGATGTCCCATCTCTTGCAACGATGTACGTGTATAAGCCTATGTCTGGTCATAACCTAATGCAGGCAATAGCACGTGTAAATAGAGTGTTTAGAGATAAAGAAGGTGGATTGATAGTAGATTATGTAGGAATTGCAACTGCACTGAAGCAGGCTATGAATGACTACACGACTAGAGATAAGAAAAATTATGGAGATACTGATGTATCTAAAGTTGCATATCCTAAGTTCTTAGAAAAACTATCTATTTGTAAGGATATATTCTATGGATATGACTATTCTAAGTTTATGGATGGCTCTGACCTTGAAAGAGCTAAAACTATAAGCGGTGCTGTAAACTTTATCTTTGATGTAGAAAAACAAGAAGAAAAAAATGCATTTTTAAAAGAAGCTTTAATGCTTCGTCAAGCTCTATCTCTTTGTTCATCAATAGTTGAAGAAAAATCGAGAATGGAAGCAGCTTTCTTTGAATCTGTGAGAGTTTTAATAAATAGATTAACTGATACGGGAGCCGGTAAAAAAATTCCTTTATCAGATATGAATGCTCGTATTAACGAATTATTAAAACATAGCATAAAGAGTGAAGGAGTAATCAATCTTTTCTCAGATATCAAAGAAGAATTTTCTATATTCGATTCAAACTTTTTAGAAGAAGTTTCTAAAATGAAGGAAAAGAATTTAGCTGTGGAATTATTGAAAAAATTAATCGCAGAACAGGTTTCTGTATATAGAAGAACTAATATTGTTAAGTCTGAAAAATTCAGTGATATACTTCAACGTTCATTAAATTCATATCTAAATGGAATGCTTACAAATGAGCAGGTTATAGAGGAAATGCTAAACCTAGCAAAACAGATTGTTGAAGCTCATAATGAAGGAAATGAACTTGGTTTAACTGATGAAGAATTAGCCTTCTATGATGCTTTAACAAAACCTAGAGTAAAAAAAGACTTAAAAGAGCATAAAGAGTTAATAGAACTTACTAAAGAACTTACAGAAACTTTAAAGAAAAATAAGACTATCGACTGGCAAAAAAGAGAATCTGCTAGATCAAGCATGAAAAGATCTATTAAAAGATTATTAAAAAAATATGATTATCCTCCAGAAGGTTGGGACGATGCTACACAGATAGTTATACAGCAATGTGAACTTTGGGCTGACAATATAATGGAAGCTTAAACTTTATGGATAATAGAACTATAAATGTGTTTTGATAAAAAGAGACTTTTAAAAGGTCTCTTTTTTTATTGCTTATCATTCATCAAAATAGTAACATAAAAATATAACAAACTTTAGGAGGTCATCATGAAAACATATCCAACTTGGCCTAACTTCTACATGGAATTTGCCAACACACTACTAAAATATAAAAATAACCGAAAAGAACTCATAGAAAAAATCAAACGAGTATACTATACAAACAACATCTCTCTTCCAACACTAGAAAAAGACAGAAACATAATAGACATAGATCCATTCACAGTATTTGGACTATTTAACAAACAAATCAGCTTACGGAACAGAATCCGTATAATTGAAGGCTTAGCAAAAGAATTCTCAATATCTGTAAAAACTCCAGACTCGTTTGGAGGAATTCCTTTCTTAAACAATCTTAGCGCAGTATTTTACAGATTTATAGGTGAGAGAGGGAAGTCGGACATCCAGAATCTTTGGAATGTGTTTGAAGCAGCTCTTGAATATGCAGATACTCATTCAGAAAAGAGCAGAGAAGAGTTTATAAATTATTACAATATTGCATTAACACAAAAGGGAATTAAATGGAATTTGACTATGGGGTTATTCTGGATTAGACCTTTTGAATATATAAATTTAGACTCTATAAATCGTTGGTATTTATCAAATCCGAATAACATACCAGAAGAATTTATAAATAAAGCAAATAATTTTAAATTCGTATTCTCTGGAGAAGACTATTTAAGTTTATGCAGCGATTGCAGGAAAATTTTGGAAAATGGAGATTATAGCTATAATAATTTTCCTGAACTATCAAGGGTTGCATTTGCACTGGCTGAAGAGATAAATGCAGAAAAGAAAAGATTAGAAGATGAGGATAGAGAAGAACATAAACATCCATTAAATGATGATAGTCAAGAATATAATAATCAATATACTGTTTCAGAAAACTTAGAAAGCAATTCTACAGCTAAAAATATATATACTGAATCAGATTTTCTTGATGAAGTCTATTTAGACGAAGAAAAATACTACATTCTAAAAAATCTTCTTCTATACAAGAAAAATATCATTCTTCAAGGACCTCCAGGAGTGGGAAAGACCTTTGCAGCTAAAAAACTTGCATACTCAATAATTGGAGAAAAGAATAAAGATAGAGTAATGACTATCCAATTCCACCAAAACTACAGCTACGAAGACTTTATGATGGGATTTAGACCTAATGAATGTGGATTTGAGCTTAAAAAAGGACCTTTCTACAACTTATGTAAAAAAGCAGAACAAGATCCTAATAACAACTATTTCTTTATAATTGATGAAATTAACAGAGGAAATCTGAGCAAAATATTTGGTGAGTTGTTTATGCTTATGGAAAATGATAAAAGAGGAACTGAGATAAAGCTACTTTATTCTGATGAGATGTTTTCAATTCCTAAAAATCTATACATTATTGGAATGATGAATACTGCAGATAGAAGTCTTGCTATTATAGACTACGCTCTGAGAAGAAGGTTTGCTTTCTTTGAATTTGAGCCTGCTTTTGACTCTGATGGATTTAAGAAGTATCTTGAAGAAAAGAATAATGATAAGCTATGCAAAGTTATAGAAATGATTAAAAAACTTAATAATGATATAAGAAATGATGAATCTCTTGGAAAGGATTTCTGTATAGGACATAGTTTCTTCTGCTTTGATGATGATATTGACGATTACTTATTAAAATCTGTAGTAGATTATGAGATAATTCCTCTATTAAATGAATATTGGTATGATGAAATTGATAAGGTTGAAGAGTGGAGCTATTTACTTCATGAAGCGATAAAATAATATAATTACTGGTGAAATAAAATGATAAAAATACAAAATATATATTACATGTTAGCCTATGCATTTCAAATTCTAAAAAGTGATGCCTACTCATTTTGTGAAACTGAAGAATTTGAAAATGCAGCAGATTTATTAGCAGCTATTTTAGAAAAGGGAGTTTCTATTCAGATAAAGAAGCGAGGATTAAAAAGAGATTATATAGAATCCACAGAAGTTTCTAATTATATAAAAGGAAAGATTGATGTGTCGGAGTCTATTAAGAATCAAACAATCATAAATCGCCAATTAATTTGTAATTTCGATAATTTTTCAATGGATTGCTATGCAAATAGGATTTTAAAAACAACTATACAATTACTTATTAAATCAGATATTAAGTCACATAGAAAAAAGTCTTTGAAAAATCTTTTATTGTATTTTAAGGATGTTCAAAGTTTAGATATTAAGATCATTAAAAGAATAAACTGGAATATGAGATTTAACAAGAATAATCAAAGCTATCAAATGCTTATTTCTATATGCTATCTAGTTCTCAATGGACTTATTCAAACGACTACAGAAGGCTCTACAAAGCTTTTAAACTTCCTTGATGAGCAGAGTATGAGTAGGCTTTATGAAAAGTTTATTCTTGAATATTATAAAAAGCATTATCCCGAGCTAAAACCTGCTGCATCTTATGTAAATTGGGCTTTAGATGAGGGGATGGATAACTTGCTTCCTATTATGAAAACAGATATAACTTTAACTTATGGTAACAAGGTTTTGATTATAGATGCTAAGTATTATAGTCATACAACACAAGTAAGGTTTGATAAGAATACTATTCATTCTAATAATTTGTACCAGATTTTTACTTATGTGAAGAACAAGGCTTGTAGCGGAAAGAATGTGTCTGGTATGCTTTTGTATGCTAGGACTGATGAGTTGATTCAGCCTGAGAGCAGCTATGTTATGATTGGGAATAGGATAGATGTGAGAACTTTGAACCTTGATTGTGATTTTGAAGTGATTAGAAGGCAGCTGAACGGGATAATAGAGGAGTTTTTTAATAATAGAGGTGATTTGAGTGTCTAAAGATGAGAATAAAGAACAAGCTAAGTACAACATTACAACAGAGCTTGCTATGGAGGAAGCAAGGAAAATAATAAACGGAGAAATAGAAGCAAAGTCGTATGAATCAATAAATGAAATATTAAATGCATTTAACATGGAAGACTAAAGTTTTAGAAGTAATACTTTTATATCAAATGCAAATGGGCTGTAAATTAACTTCAGTTAATACAACAGCCCATAATATATTAATCTTTATTATAATTTTTAGCATACACTTCCAATAATTTAAAATCAAAACACCTTTTAGAAATCATATTATCTGGATAATTATATTTTAATTCGTATATATACTTAGCTTTTGACTCAATATCCATTTTATTTATAGCTTTTAGTTCTTTCTTTAATAACGATATATAATTATTTTTTTTAATTTCATTTTCTATATCTAGCTCTTTATAGTTAAGTTCTTTTAATAGTTTTTTTGGAATAGGAAACATATAATTTAGATTTATCACAGCAAGAAGTCTTTTTTCGTCAAATACTTTTAAAAAATCTTTTGAGCTTTTCATTTTATAGTGTCTTTCTTTTGGATGAGAAACCTGTGTTATATACACCAATTCTCCAACTTCAAATAATGCTCCAAAAAAAGGTTTATATTTTTCTTTTCCATAATCTGTTCTTGGAACCCTAGATTCTTTGTTTCTTAAATAATTTAAAAATTCATCGTCTGGAATATACCATTTCATTTTAATTCTCCTCACATAATATAATTACACAAAAAATCCCTTATCAAGTATACAGACAAGGGATTCGTTTTACTATTAATACAGTTTTGGTTGGATCTGCAAACCTACTATTAATGTGATTTTGATTGGATTCACAAACCTACTATTAATGCAGTTTTGATTGGATCTGCAAACCTACTATTATTTCTATAATTAGAATACCATAATATTCTATAATAGTCAATATATCCTACTTTTCATATCTTTATACTTTACCTAAATACTTTAACCATTAAACTAAATTCTCCTACCCCCCTTAAAAACACAACCCTCCTCTTACCAACACTTATCCACAATTTTTTTTATTTCACAATAAAATCTATATCAAACTTGTATAAATTCCACCTAAAAATTTCGTATTTTCAAAATAGTAAAAAAATAGCCATTGATTTTTAAAAATTCCGTCTGTATAATTTGGGCTGTAATATAAAAAACACTTTTAATTACAAAATTTTATAATGGAGGTGCAACATGTTAGCTAAATACAAAATAGCTAATACTTTGAGAATTATCTCAGAGCCAAAAAACGGAATAACAATTATTCCAAATCCCACAGGAAGTGGAAAATCTTACGAAACAGCTATATTTATAGCGTGGATGCTGATAAATAGCGGACGAAAAATAATCTTCGTCACTACAAGAATTGCTCATCTAAATCTCGTAGAAAGCGACATAGCTTATCACCTAAAAGAAATGGGAGAACAAGATAAGATTGATAAAGTAGTACAAATAAAGTCATTTGTTAACTGTATCAAACAAAGTTTTCTAAGATTATCAGATGATATAGAAAGGATAGCGAATAGAAATAAAGATTTAAAAGAAGTATTTACTGTTTTAAGAAGTGAGCTTATTAGATTAGAAGTTGAAACAAAAAACTCTAAAAATAATCAGGATTCAAACAAGGCTGTCATCAAAAGTATAAATGAGCATATATCTAACTTAGAGCCTAAGTTTAGAAACTTATTGTCAGAGGAATTTGCTAAAAGCTACAATCATAACAATTTAGACCAAAAAGGAAATTGTATAACCAGCTATGATTATATGATGAATAGCGAAGAATGGAAATTCATAGCAGAATTATACCCATCTTCGCAGCATTCTCAAAAACAGGTATTTATAATGACTAGTGCTAAGTTTTTAGAAAAAGACGATCCTATAATCTCAAAAAGATATGATTTTATAAAGGGAGAACACTTAAAAGACGCAATAGTCATAATAGATGAGGTTGACGCTGTTAAGAATGATTTTCTTAGGAAAATTCTATCAAATGACCTAAAAAAGAATATTGTAGACATATTTAAAGTAATTTATAGAACTTTTGAAAATATTGACGAAATGGACCCAGATACCATAGAGGTTTCTAAGTCTATAGGCAAGATAAAGGCTATTTCAAATAGAAGCAAAGAAATAAAGGAAAAATACTTCCCTAGCAAATGGGTAGTCAGACTCTTTGAAAAGGATGATAATGGTGAATTTCAGGAAGCTAATGTTATTGATAAGCTGATGAATTTCTATAGTGTGGATAATTACTTTGATACAACTAGAAAATACGTGTACATTCCTTTCACTGATGATAGAAATGATCCGGATAACATTACACAGTGCAATATCATAATATCTGAAAATTACTTAGACGAGGATACAAAATCCAAAATAACTATGTATAATATCGCGGATTTTATAAAGGAAGTTAACCAGTTTATTAACAGAACATTCTTTGATTTACGTACTATCTCTAATAGATATATGGAAAATGAAAACAAAAGAAATGAATTAAATCTAGATAAAGAAACTCTTTGGATAGACGAAACAAGAGCAATTTCAACTCTTTTAACACAGCTTAGTTTCAGTGAAAAAAATGTAAATTATTTAGTTGGAAAGATTGTAAGTGCTACAGATTTCAAGAACTTTAAAGAAGCTCTTAAACCAAACAATCCTGACACACCTATTGGTAGTGATGTTTATGATAGAGGACTTTGTTACACAAGTATTACTCAAAATTATAACTCTAGACATTCATATACTTTGGATAATTACGAAATAATGTACACTCCAGAGCTTATTTTGGCTTATGTAGCATCGAGAGCTCATGTAATAGGTATCTCCGCAACACCAGAAAACCCTGGTATACAAAACTTTTTCTGGAGTTTTATAAAGAAAAAACTAAATAACCTTCATATAAAAGATACTGAAGTCTATGATGAAAGACCTGCTATTCATAAATTACAAAATGATTTCTTAAATCTTCTTAAAGAAGACTATTCGGAAAAGACTTCTGGATATTTTGATAAAAAAGGAAATATCAAGATAGATACTTTTATTAAAGGAATAGATTTTGGTAAGGATAACTTTGATCCAGAAAAGAACTTTGCCATGCTGCTAACTGGTAAAAGTGATATTACTAGGTCTGATATTAGAGCTTTAACTAATGACCCAGAACTTAGCGATATAGACGAATTTATAAAGACTATGAAATCTTTAAAAGAGGGTTATCTTTCAGATGATAAGATTGGTAGCAAGCTCTATAATTATTCTAGGCTCATGAAGGTATGTTTTTATATACAGTCTATACTACTTAAATTTAAAGATAAGAATTTTTCAAAAGCAGCCATTTCTAATGGAATTATTATGACTAACAAGTTAATTGATATTTCTACAGATAGCAATGAGATTTTTTCTCTTAAAAATCTAAAGCTAGCTACAGCTTGTATTTGTTCAAATGTATTTAATGTCAGTACAAAGGAAGCAAAGAAAATGGCAAATTCAATGTTTATCATAATAAAAGCTGATGATTTAAACTCTGGTAAAGCTGAGGAAAAATTCGATTTTGTAAGAGATAGAATTTTAGATAATAAGCCAATATTTATGCTGACTAGTTATCTAAGTGTAAGTAGGGGAAATAACCTTCAGATTAATATAGGTAAGGACGAGGTACAAAACAGATTAGATTCCGGAGAACTTCTTCCTGTAAATAATTGGCCTATAAGCGGACATGTTGATTGGGATAGCATATATATGGAAAAGCCATCTCATGTCGTACCTGATTTAAAGAATGAGTTATCATTATTTGATGAAAATAACGATATTATAACTAGTAGGTTAAGACTTTTCCTTACAGTTGAAGAACTATTTGCCAGAGGTGATATAAATAAACAGAAGAAAAATGCTATTTTAAAAGAGGTATTCGATTATCTTGAAAGTGGATATGCTGAAAAGTTAAATGCACGTTTAAAAGATTATAATGATATTTATCGTCTATTTAGTGTAAAGACCGATTATACAACAATAGTTTATCAGACTATGGGTAGAATAGTTAGAACAAGTGTTAAAAAGCCTTGTAACGCTATTTTCTATGACGTTGATATGTTAGAACACATCATTACAGACACAGATAAATTAAAGCTTCCTATTATCACAAATGAATTTGATAGATTTTTATCTCATGTAAAACAAGAAGTATCGAATATTTTTAAAAGCTCTCTTGAAAATAGCAATTTAGAGTTTAGAAGAAAGAATAGAGATGTTTATCTAGCAATTAATGATATTTTAACTGCTGGAAATGGAGACTTTGGATGGAATAAGGACTTACAGCAGCTTTGGGAATTCTTAAGAGAAACTGTTTTAAAATATCCTGTAATTTCTAAAAAGGAATTGAAAAAAGTGCAGGAAGAATATAACTCTTTAAAATTTGTCTCTCAACTGAAATTAAACATTGAAGATTTATACTTAGACTTTAAGAAAACGTCAAAGGATGATGTTAAGTACTTCTATGCACCATATTCAAGCGATCCTTTTGGTTCAAAAACTAATAAATATTTTAATGATTTTGAAGACGTTATAATTCACTCAAAGTTATCTAATAATAGACCAAATAGACTTTTAAAGTTTGAGGTTTCTTTAGAAGATTGTAGACTTTCTAAGCTACTTAAAAATGAAATAGTCAAAGAACATTGGACTAAAAATAATTTTAATTCTAATTGGAAACTTAAAAAAGGCGATCGATTCTACGGCGTGATTTCCCCTATTGTATATAACAATATCTATAAAGGTGCGATTGGAGAAGAAATTGCAAAAGCACTATTTGTAGCTAATGGTATAGATGTAGAACTTATAACTGAGCCAAAATCATATGAAAAGTTTGACTTCTTAATTAAAAAAGACTATAAAAAGATTTACGTTGATGCTAAGAACTTCAGCGATTACAGTATGATTATGGACTTTGCTAATAAAGATTTACTGAAAAAAACTAAAGAAAAAGCTCGTATGTTGGATGCTGATGCAGTTATTTTGGTTAACTTGATTGATGAATACGGAAAAAGAAATCCTGTTGAGTTTTCAGTAGATAAAAATAGCGCTGATGATGAAGATTTAAGTAAGCCAATTAAATTTATCTCTTTCCCGGGTATATTCTATATGAATATTTCAAATCATTTAGATTTAAGTTTAGATAGAGAAGGGAAGACTGTTTTCTACAAGATTAAGGAAATAATTAATAAATTAGTTACAGATGATGTTAAGCAGGAGGTTTGTTTTGATGAAGAAGAAAGATAGTTTTTTAGATAAGTATTTTAAAGACTATGCAGAGTCTGATTTTTATTTAAATGAGATAGATTATAATCTTTTTGATGCAGATAAGTTTAATGAAAGGTTTAAGATAGTCAAAATAACTTATAATAAGTTAGATGATAAAGGTAATCCTAAGTATCTTTCTTTTAAGTCTAGGTTATTTGCAGATCTTCTTGATAAGGAGAAGATTCTTTCAGTTAGTTATGTTGGAGGATGTTCTGTTTTTATTTTGTTAAATAGAAAGTCTGAGTTTGACTGGTATGATTTAGCTGATTACTTGGAAGAAAGAGATTCTAATTTTGAAAGAGAGTATTATTCTTATGAGTTTGTAGAGGTTAAGCCTATGGATGTGTATCATAAGATGCAACTTTTAAATGAGAGAAGGGTAGCTGCTAATAAGAAAGCTTTTTGTTGTTATGATGATATAGAGAATAGAAGGTTGATGGACACTGTTTATAGGTTGTTACTTAATGCTCTTGCAAGAAAGAAGGGATCTGAGTTTGATGATGGTGTGTCTAATGTCGATGGGCAGCTTTATTTATATGTTGATAGAGATCATACATATATAAGAACTCTTAATGTAACCGCTAAAGATGGATTATTAGATTTTAAGGTTGTTACTTTTAAAAAGTATGAGCCTAAAAAGGATAATGTAAATGAAGAAGATGATAACACAGATGAAAATACTGATAAGGAAAATTCAGATAAATCAAAGAAACCTTTAGATAAGTATAAACTTATATTGGGGACAAATGATTCAGTAAAATTAGAACGTTGCTTTGAGCCTTTTGATAAATCTGATAAGATATTTATTCAGAAATCTAAGCCAAATAGCAGACATGTTGTTTATTTTGATAATCTTAGCTTTAAACAAAAGAAGGCTAATAAGATAGAGATTATACATAATTTGATAGAAGATTTTAATTACGAATATGATGGAATTGCAAAACTTGGATTTGTAAAAAGAAAATCAAAATTTAAAAAAATCACAAAAAATACTGATTCTAAAAAAGATGCTTCTTTAGACTACCAGACTTTAAAATCTATAAATATTGTTGCTTTGGATGACGTAATTCTTGAAGAAAAGGATGTTGAAGTTTTTCTAGAAAATCTAAGAAATCCAGATTTTAATTTAGATGTTTCTGATATTTCTAGAGATTTTAGTTTTGATAATCCCAATATAGTAATTATAAATGATGCACAGTATTATACTGATAATAAGAAAAAGGATATAAAGCTAGATATCCCAGATGGAGTTCTTCATCAATGTGTAACTGTTAAAAATATAGGAAAATCAGGGGATTCTATTACTAGGAAATTATTGAGTGAGCTCTACATAAAAAAGGAACTTTTTAATCATAAGATTTTTAAATGGAATTTTGGAGAATGTGAGTTTTATCTAGGTATTAAGGTCAAAGTAGGGAAAGAAGAGTATAAAAGTATACATGCTCTTATGAAAATTGATGCAGCTGGCCATTTTGAAATTATAGATGATGAATCCAAAATTGACAAAATATACACTCTTTCTCTTGGAAAATTTAAGAAAACAGGTAATATTTGCATTGTGAAAAAAGACGATAAATTAAATGAAATAGAGGAAATGGACTACATTCTTATGCCTCAAAGGGTAGCTATGGAAAAAGCAATCCATTATGCACTTGATAAAAAAAATTCTCTTAGAAGTAAAGATAGAAAGTTTTTAAATGATAAAGAAGCCTACCCTTATCAAGACAAGTTAGTCTTTATGATAAACGATGATATACATTATTCTGTTGGAAAACCTGAGTCTTCACTACGGTTTGATTTAGATAAATTAAACAGAGTTTATAGAATCATTTCTTTAAATGGTACATTGGATACGGATTCAAGATATATTCTTGAAATAATTGATATGTTGGATAATTGTCATGTGAGAAGTAATAACGCTGAAAGTGTTAGACCTTATCCATTCAAGCATATCCTAGAATATCTTAGAATGAAATACCCCGATATTAAGGATAAAATTAGATTCTAATAACCCTTTTGGCAGCTGTTGACTATATGTTATAATAATCATATAAATACAGTATGGAGGTTACTATGGATAACGAAATCATTTGCTATTGTTCTAATGTGACAAAAGCGGACATCATACAAGCTTTAGATAATGGAGCAAAAACTCTTAAAGACATACAAATTTCCACTGGAGCATGTACAAAAGGAATGTGTAAAGAGTTAAATCCAAAAGGAAAATGATGCTCAAAGGACATAATGCAAGTTATTGCAGATTATAATAAAAGTATATAAAAAGTTATACTTATAAAAATGAACATTTTAAAAGAGTAGAGCAGCCAATAACAAGGTTGCTCTCTTTTTATGCAGCTTACCATAACAAAACACTATAAATCCACATAAAAAATGCCTGGTCTTTACTCATCAATCTGTAAAGATCCAGGCTATTTTCGATTACAATTTTCCGTATACATTTATTTTTCCTCTTCATTTCTCGGATTAAACCGATTTTTTAATAAAAATATAACAACTATAATATCTAAAAAAACAAATTAAACAGCTTTAGCCATTAAATACATTGCTGGGAATATTATAAGAGCTGAACATATAACTTTTGCTGATAATGCTAACATTTTGGTACCTCCTTATGAATTAAATCTAATTTCTTATTTCATCTTACATATATATTATAACAAGTACTTTCAAAAAACGCAAGATTGTTTTTTGTAAATTTCATTTTTTGAATATTTAATAAAAAGAGCAAATTGTTTAGATACTGTATACAAGTTGTTTACCATTTGAAGTTAAAATATTCTTTATAAATGTTTAAATTTAAAGCTTTATATAGATTTAACAAAAAATATAATTCATCATAATTTCATAAATATATTCTAAAAAATCTCTTTTGAAATCTTTTATGTCATTTGTCAGAATATATCAGTTTTTTGAATAATCATTTCAAAATAATTTATTTAGTGAAAGAGAGGATTCATTTCTTGTCAATTTTTGAAAGTGCTTTGCAAAATATCCCATAATTTTATAACTTTCAAACAATTAAGAAATTAATTTTCAGATAGAATTATGGTAAACTTTATAATTGTTTTTATATATGTTATAAGTACATTAAATATAATTAAAAATTTCAAAATAATAAAAAGGAGTTCGTTTATTTTTATAGAAATAGAAATATAGTAATAAATTTATAACAAGGGGGAGTTTTATATGAGAAAAAATTTTGGTTCTAATCCTTTTATGTATCCAATGCCAGTACTTATAATAGGAAGTTATAATGAAGATGGTACAGCAAACGCAATGAATGCTGCTTGGGGCGGTATTTCAGCTCAGAATAAGATAACTATATGTGTTAGTCCTGGTCATAAGACAATGGAGAATATAAAGGCTAAGAAGGCATTTACAGTTAGTATGGCAGATGCAGATCATGTTGTTGAAGCTGATTTTGTAGGTGTTGTTTCTGGAAATAATGTAGACAACAAACTTGATAAAGCAGGACTTCATACTTATAAGAGCGAGCTTGTAGATGCACCTATAATAGAAGAGTTCCCATTTACTTTAGAGTGTAAGCTTATAAGCTATGACGACGATTCTAAGCTTTTATTTGGCGAAATAGTCAATGTATCTGCTGATGAAAAAATCATAGATGAAAATGGTAAGGTTGATTTAGCTAAATTCAGACCGATTACATTTGATCCTGTAGGACATGGATATCATGTAGTTGGCGAAAAAGTTGGAAATGCATTTTCTGATGGAAATAAACTAAAATATATTCATAATATAAAAAGGAGCTGTCTTATTGATAGCTCTTTTAAATTACACAAAAAATAAATCAAGGCCCTTAATTAGGACCTTGATCATCAAAACACAAAAATTAAAAAGAAAAAAGCAAGCAAAATGAAAAAACTTGGCTTTTATCTAACTTCATTATAACATTGAAATGTTTAAATCTCAATAAGAATATCAAGATAACATATTAAGATAATATATAGAAATACGACCTGAAAAGAGTGCTTTTTCTGTTATATCTAACTATTCATTAAATGTATATTTTCGGAATAGTTGAACAAGAAAGAAAATAAGACCTCTCTCAAGGCCTTATTCTAATCCTTCTTTTACAATTACATTATTAGATCCACAATGCTGACAAGAAAGTTCATTTTTTTCAACAGCATCAGAAATACATCCCTTATACACATACATAGGCGTATTACATTTTGGACAAATAAATTTACATTCATATTTACCATCAGCTGTTTCAACATGTGTGTAGAATCCTGGCTCATATCTATTGCAGCTTGGACATTTAAATAATGTATGTCCAAATCTTTTCCCTTCAAAAAGAACCCATTTTTCATTAAAGGCCTGCTCAATTAGCTCAGCATCTCCAGATTCTATTATATTCTTTAAGTCATTAAATCCTTCAACATATTTCCAGTAGAAAGTTTCTGCTACAAATTTAAACTTCGAATTCTTATTTGTTCTTTCTTTATCCTGTATTTCTATCTGTTCCGCCAAATCATCTAATTTCTTATTTAAGTACTTAGTCTTAAATGCTAAGTCGTATTTTGTTTCTAGGAAACAGTTGTAATTGTCGATATTTATCTCTGAATTAGTTTCTATATCATTCAAAAGTGATTTAAGCTGCTCGTGAGCTTTTTCTCCGTACTCATTTTTAAAAATATTGTCAAAGTCGCTAAAACTTTCTTTATTAGTATTAGTTCCGAAAAAACATGAAAAAGTCTTTCCACAGTCTTTGCAAATCATATCTTCAGTAAATCCCATAAATTCCTCCTTATTGTAATTGTTTAAAAATTAATTATTATTTAAAGTTAAATTATAACATAAAATAACTTAGTATTAAATTTTAAATGTTAAATTTTTCTTTCTTAATACTTTCATTTTCTATATAATTATAACCATAGGAGGTTTTACTTATGAAAATACACAACAAATCAAGCCGTCCTGACAACATAGTAATCAGGGACAACAAAAAAGTAGAAAAATGCCTCGAAATACAGTCACAGCTCCCAGACTTCATGAAGGATTACTTCATATACCTAAAAGGATCTGTTTCTGTATCAAGCAGGCTTGCGTATCTTGAGGATATCCTATTTTTCTGCCACTACCTTGTTGAAACGGCTGAACATACATCTGCAAAAATTACTCACGATATCACATTAAAAGAATTTTCTGAGCTTAAAGCCAGAGATATCAACCTATTCTTAGGTGAATATTGTAGTAGATATTATAAAGAAATTGGCAATACGACTATGGTATTTGAGAATAATAATCGTGCGCTTGCCAGAAAAAAATCATCTCTCTCTACTCTGTTTAAATTCCTTTATAGAAACGAGCAACTTAAAGAGAATATAACTGATGGTTTCAACCCAATAAAGCTCCCTAAACCGCAGCCAGACGCTATAAAAAGGCTTGAGATTGATGAAGTCGCAGTTATGCTAGATGCTGTAGAAACTGGTGAAGGACTTACAGAAAAGGAAAAAGTCTATTGGAAAAAGACTAAACTTAGGGACAAGGCAATTTTGGCACTATTTGTTACATATGGACTTAGATTAAATGAGCTTAGAGAGCTTAATATTTCTTCATTTAACTTCTCTCGTGGTGAGTTCACTATTTTTAGAAAAAGGGGCAAGGAAGTTTTAATGCCTATAAACAAAACTTGTGAGCACGTTGTATTAGATTACATCAATCACGAAAGACCTCATAGCGAGGACATTCCTGAAGAACACAGAGATGCATTGTTCTTATCTCTACAGAAAAAAAGGATGACAGAAAGAGCTATCACTTCTCTGGTTAAGAAGTACACTTCAATCTCTATGTGCACGACTAGAGATAAAGGATACAGCCCGCATAAACTAAGAGCAACTGCAGCGACTTCTCTAATCCAAAACGGATTTACAATATACGATGTTCAAAACTTACTTGATCACGACAATGTAACTACAACGCAGCTTTATGCAGCTCACAAAAAACACGTCAAACGAGATATAGTAAAGAACTTTGAATGGCTAGAAGGCGATAAAAATGACAACATAATAGATGAAGATTTTGAAAGCTTAATCGATGAAGAAAATGAAATAGATGATGACACTGAAAAATAAAAAACGAACACTTGCTCGACGAATAAATGTTTGTATCCTACCGTTAAATATGATATTATATAATTATAAATAATAAAAATTTTGACTTTATTAAGGCAAATAATTAGCTATGTTCCATTCAATAAAAATAAGTTAAGATATTGAGTTAAATAAAGCAATTAGATAAAGAAATGAGGAATTAATATGTATTCAAATTTAACAGACAAACAAATAGCAATACTAGAGTTCATAAAATCCGAAATTTCTAAGAAAGGTTATCCACCTGCTGTTAGAGAGATTTGTGATGCAGTAAGTTTAAGATCTACATCAACTGTTCACTCTCATCTAAATAAATTAGAAAAATTAGGTTATATAAGAAAAGACCCTACTAAGCCAAGAGCTATCGAGGTTTTAGATAAAGCTAGAGATGAAGACGATATTATGGGATTACACCAGGAAATGATAAACTTACCTCTTATAGGTCAGATAACTGCTGGTGAGCCTATATTTGCTGAACAGAATATAGAGGAATATATACCTCTACCAGCATCTCTTGTCAGCGGAAAGGATAACTTTGTTCTTAGAGTAAAGGGCGAGAGCATGATAAATGCCGGTATATTAGACGGCGACTATGTAGTTGTTGATAAGAAAAACACAGCTGCAAATGGTACAATGGTAGCTGCATTAGTAGAAAATGAAAAAGCTACAGTTAAAACATTCTACAGAGAAGATGGCAAGATTAGATTACAGCCAGAAAATGAATTTATGGAACCGTTTATATTTGAAGATTCTCAGGTTCAGATAATAGGTATCGTGACTGGCGTATTCAGAGTCTTAAAATAAATTTCAAAGATTACAATTTTAAAACGCAAATAAAAAAAGTACTCCGATTGATTTTGGAGTACTTTTTTATGTTTAAACATTCTCTATAATAAAATTTTTCCTTTTTGAGTTTATCGTTTTTCTTTTTAATTCATTAAAATTTAGTCTTTTTAGACTATCTTCCTTCGCATATTTTGCAAAGTCTTGGCTTTCCACTATCTGAGATAGTTCCTGATAAGACACTTTTGCTTTTTCTAAGTCCTGAGCAATCTCTGTACTTGTGGTAGACTTTACCATTCTTAGTCCAATACACAGTTTTCAAATTGTCAGAGCCATCAGATGAATTAGATTCTGAATATCCAGACTCATATGAAGGATCTGATGAATATTCATCTGTAGAATTGCTACCAGAATTGTAATCGCCCTTTTTAGAATTTGTTTTTATACCATTTCCGCTAGATGTAAATAGTAGATCTCCACTCTCATCAGTTCTATAAACATCTATTCCTCTATCTTTTAATTTCCGCATAGTTTCTCTATGAGGATGTCCATACTTGTTATTTCTTCCACATAAAATAACTGCATACTCTGGTTTTGTCTTATCTAAAAATGCATCTGTCGTACTACTATGTGAACCATGATGTCCAACTTTTAATAAGTCTACATCTGGCATCTTGTTTAAAATCTCATATTCAACTTCTTCCTCAGCATCACCCGTAAATAGCATCTTGTCTTTTCCATGAGTTAGTAGAATTACAAGAGATTCATTATTTGTAGTGCTACCTCCATTAGTGTTGAAAACTTCAAAATAAGAATTTTTTAGCTTAAATTTCTTCCCTTCAAGAGGTACTGTAGGGTTTAGCCCTTTATCTGAAAGCGCCATGATAAAATCTCTATATGTACGAGTATCTGCATCACCATTAGAAACAAATGCATTCTCTACCTTGCATTTCTTAACTACCTCATCTAGTCCTCCAGCATGGTCTGCATGTGCATGAGTAGAAACAAGATATTTAATATCCTTTACTCCCCGTCCATTTAAATAATTTACTACCGCTCTTTCGTCATCGTTGTCCCCTGCATCGATAAGCATCGCAACTCCACCATCATCTATTAGAATTGCATCGCTATTTCCTGTATCGATAAAGTGAATTTGTACATCACCATCAGACAATGTGTCGTTATTCGACCGAGACTTATCGCTCTGATCTTCTGTCGTATCAGATGCCGAATTTGATGCATCACTATCTGAAGACGAAATACTTGTTGATGTACTCGAATTATTAGATGAATTTTCATCTGTTGTATTCGATGAACATCCAGTGAATGTCATTGAAATCGATAATATCCCAGCAAGTATAATACCGATAAATTTAGATCTCAAATTCATATTGCCCTCCTTATGTACTTTTGTTTTTTCTGTGTTTTTCTTAGATGCTTGGATAATTTAATTAAGCTACCAAAAAATCAATTATCCAATTAACTTTATATTATTGACAGATACTCTTTATATTATACCAATAAATTACCTTTTTGTGAAATTTTATAATAATTAATTGATAATTAAATAAAATATAAATTTTGTTTATAGATTTTATTCCTAAATCACACAAATATTTCTCTGATATTTTAGTGTGTCTGCAGAGTCTACAAATTAAAAGGAGCTGCTACAAAAGTAAATATTTTGTAACAGCTCCTAATATGTTTTAATCTCGTATATTATACATTTTTAATATTTTATATAGCTTTATATATGTTTTTAGTTTATTATTTTTTAGTGCCTAATAGCTCTTTTAGGTTATTTATTACTGATGTCTTAACTCCTCCACCAGCCTGATAAACTTTTTCTGTGTTTTTGCTAGATAGTACGTTTTTCTGAGCTGTACTTAATGACTCTCTACCTATTACAACAGGCATATCATTTTTAGCTGCAAAACTTCCTACAGTAAGAGCGTCTATTATCACGTCATCTTTAGAAACAACTACACCGTCTAACTTGCTTCCTGTGTAGAATTTCTTGATTATCGCTGCATTAGTGTCTTTTCTATTCCGTCCAGCAACTCTATTTTTGCTTACATCTGCAGAAACTACTTTATCTACCTGATTTATTACAGAGTTAGATATTTTCTTGTCCCCTCCTATGAAGTAAGCGTCTTTTATGCTTTCTGATCTTATGAAGTCATAATTTTTGTTGTCTATAGAATTTACGTTTGTAAGTAGTATAGGAGCTTTTTCTCTACCTGCAACTGAAGCTATTGATAGTGCATCTACTTCCCCAGTTCCACTACTTATGTATACTTTGCTTACATCCACTATTTTGTCTATCTGTTTAGCTATTGCAAGAGATGTTTCATATCTTGTACTTCCACCTATACGAGTAACTGTGGCTTTTGTATTGCTCTTTATGCTAGATACTACGCTTTCTGGCATAGATGCTGTTCCACCGATTACGTATACGTTTGTTGGGTTTAGACGTTTTAATTCGCTTATTGTGCTAGCAGGAAGTGTTTTTCCATTTGATAGTAGGACTGGTGCGTCTTTTATTGTTGCGAAAGGTGTAGCTGATAGTCCATCGACCATGTTTTTTTCGTTTCCGTTTACAATTACTACGTTTTTTGCTCCAGATGTCCATCCTGTTTTACTTATTTTTGTTGATGTTTCGTATCTGTCTTTTCCTTCCATGCTGAATAGCTGCACGTTGTAGTCCTCAGGTTTTTCTTCTTCTGGTTTTTCAGGTTTTGAAGTTCCTCCACCTATAGATCCTCCAGTGTTGTCATTATCTCCTGGTTTTTCTGGCTCTTCAGGTTTTGTTGGCGGATTAGGTTTTTCCTCTGGGTCTGGATTTGGTTTATCAGTACCTGAGCCACCTTCATCTGTATCACTACCTCCACCAGTACCTTCATTATCATCTTTTGGTGGTTTTGGATTTTCTATATTACTTCCTTCATTATTTGCAACAGAGCCTAATACTATTGTTGATGGGCTACTTTCGTCAATAGTATTTGTACTAAATACATTATTATCATTAGATGATACTGATTCGAATTTTAACTCATCTATAATATACTCAGCTCCCTTTTCTGCATGAGCTATATTTATTGTTCCTATATTTAATATAGTAGCTGAATCTTTATTTTCTGATCTAGCAGTTGACTTCTTTAATAAGCTTTCATCTGAAGTAACAGCTATTTTCACAGTTGTTGTTTTACCCCCTTCAATTGATTTTGAATTAGAGTCTACATCTGTCTTTATAAGAGTATAAGAACTATTATTATCACCTATTTCAAAACAATTATTATTTAAAGTTACAGGTCCGTATATTTTTAAAGTTAAGAAATATCCTGTCATATCACTTGGATTCTTTACTTTTAGGTTAAAAGAAGTCCCATCTTCTTTTGGTTCTATTAAGACACTCATTAAATCAGATGTATTATCTGACTGAGCACCATTATTAGCCATAACAGCTACTCCACTAGATACAAGGGCCGTAGAAAGAACTACTGCACCTATTAATTTATTAGAATTTCTCATAATACCTCCTTTAGTAATAATTAGTTTTCTTTACGTTCATAATCATTTGTATTTATACAAACGACTGTCTGTTTATTTGATTTTTTTCTATTTTTTCCGTTATTAGATTCAAGTTTTATTATAGGTAAGTTTTCGTAATTTTCAGCAGTTACATCTACATATAAAGTATCACTTACCAATCTCTGTCCCTGTGGAGTTTTTCCATCAGTTCCTCCAAGCTCATTATATCTATAAAGTTCTGCTTTAACGCCATTTGATATTCTATTGAAGTCTTCTTTACTTATCCAGTATATCCATTTTCCACCGTATACTTCTCCAAGTTTACCATCTTCAGGAACATCTGCCATTAATATAACCTTACCATTTATAGTAGCATTATTTTTATCTATTAATAGTGGTATATTAAATGCTGGATTACCTTTATATTCCCCAGTTATAACTATAGAATCTTTTGGTATTACTCCTTCTGCATTATTTTTATCATGAGCTGCTTTATCATATACATAATCAGCCTCTAGCTTACCAATACCATTTGTTCTATTATTAGTATTTTTATCTACCGCACCTATTTCTATATTGTCTCCAGTAGATCCTATTAAAGAAATTTCTGCTATATCTATGCTAGAGTCTTTCATTCCATCCGCAACAACTTTTACATATCTTGCATCATATGTCTGTAAGTTTGTTTTTCCTGTAGAATCTGCTTTACTGAATATTACCTTAGCTGTATTTGCATCTGTTTCTCCACCTAACACAGAATCATTTCCAAATTTAAAGTTTCCACTGCTTACTTCTGTCCAAGATTTTGCATCATCACTTATATATATTTTATATTTTGATATAGCATTATATGTTGTGTTTCCTTTTACAGCATTTACTAATCTCTTTAATGATAATCTAGAAGAAACTGCATCAGATGATTTAGTGTATTTTAGACCACAAACACTTTTTCTTCCCTGTAAATCCATTATTACATATGGATCTGCATTTATATCTATATTTTCCTCTTTATGAGGGTTATCAGTATATTCACTAGAATTCATTCTTCTTCCTTTAAATGATGTAGATGCTTTTCCATCTTTTATATTATCTATTTCATGAGATTCTGTTGTATTTTCATTTACTGTAGTCTCTGGATTAGATTTTTCTGTAGCTATTAAGTTTGATTTTAGTACAAAATCTGCACTATTTATAGTTCCATCATGGCTTAATTTTACACTTCCTACAGTATACTCTTTTGTTGCCTTTAGGTTATAATCGTAAGCTACAACTTTATAAGTAAGTGCTCTGTTATTTATTGGAGATATATTATCAGTAAATGTTGCTGTTCCATCAGAATTAGCATTTACAAATCCAACAGGACGATAATTTACCTTAGTTCCTTCATCTTTTCCACCTTTTATATTTCCATCGTTTCTTATTATTTCGTATCCAAGTATTTTATCGTTATCTTTGTTTACATTAAGGTTTAAAGTTATAGAATTTTTATTTACAACAGTATTATTTTTTACACCATTTTCAAATGAAGCAACTACGGTTGTGTCATCTGCCATACTTTCAACGTTCTGAAGTCTTTTTCTATATGCTTCATCATTTAGATACTGTATTTTTCTTTCTTCTTTTGTCTTTATTTTTTCCTGAAGATATATAGAAGTACTCTCATCAGCAATTAGTCCCCAACTTGCAAAAAATCCTCTTAAATCTTTTCCTGCTGCTTCTGAAGCTTTTCTTATTAATAACTGATCTCTATCCATATTTTTTTCTTCATCTGAAAGATTTCTATATAATCTATTCATTTTTGCATAATATGAATCATTATCTAAATTAGCATCAGTATTATTTTTTAACATCTGTGAAGTATATCCTGGTTCATATGCAAGATGTAGCTGCCAGAACATACCAAGTAATGTTGCAACATCCTGAGAAACACCAACACTATTACTAGTTACTTTTTTGTATATTTTTGGATATATGCCATTTAACTCTAATCTTGATTTGCTTTCTCCATCAAATGTCTGAGTTATAAGAGCTAGTATATTATTACTTGTTTCACCGTAAATTCTCTTGCCTATATCAGCTTTGTGTCCTACTTCATGACTTATTCCCCATCCAAATAGGTTACCCTGACCTTTATTTATAACTTTTCCATCTTCATCAAGTTTATATGGAACTCCTGACATTAAGTCATCTGTACTATCAAATTCTACTCCTACATGGTGTGAACTAGCATACATAAATGCTCCACCAAACATTCTCTGATATTTTACATTAACTCTCTGTCTAGATGCTTTATTATTTGCATATATACTTACATTATTTTTATTATTTTCAAATACACCTTTTTTCGCATTTGTTATCTGTATTAACTGCTCCCAAGCAAGCATATTATCATATAATTTATCTACCTTTTCATCTATATTACTTTCAGTAGTAGATGATAGACCTAATCCTTTATATGCCTGAGAAGCTGGTATTGTAAGTGTAAATCTATCCCCTTCTATATTAGTTGAGTTAAGTATAGATGTTCTTTCATTATAATCATATATATTTTCAGTTTTTCCTTCTTCCTCATGTTTTTTATTGCTTTCTGCATGTTTAGCTGGAAGAGAGTTAACATGTTCTTTAAGTTCTAATATATAAGCTTTTAGTTTTTCTTTAATAACTTTTACTTTTGGATCATCATTATTATCTTTATTAGCTATAAGATAGTCTATATCATTTAAATGATTATTTAAATTAAGATGTGGTATTCTTTCAGCACCACTAACTCTTATTTTTACAGTTTCACTATTTGATTCAGGCTCTCCAGCCATTCTTACATATAAGTTTCCACCCTTTTCAACGTCTGTAGAAATAAGTTTATCTATCTGTATAACATTTTCTCCAGATTTTAATTTTATAGGATTTTTTACTATAAATGAACCAGATTCTGCATAATTTTGTTCATATCCTAAGTATATATCTCTATTATTAGTACCATCTGCTATAGTCTTAGATACATAAACTTTTATAGTATCACCAGCTTTTGCAGCAAGACCTAACGCCTGCCAATCATTTCCATACCCTGTATTAGTTCCTCCACCGTTTATTGATATATCCATAGTTGTTACATCTTTATCCAAAGAGCTACCTTCTCTTAATAATTTAAGAGCAATATCAAGTTTTTTATCGAGATCTTCTTTATCTGGATTGAATTCTCCATTATTTTTTCTATTTAGTTTTGTTTTTAATAGAGAAATTTTTGCTTCTGTTACATCATTTGCAAGAACTAAGTGTAAATCATCTGTAAATAATGCTTCTATTTCTCCTTCTACCTCATCATATTCATAGAATTTTATCTCTGATATACTTAAGTTATTACCTGTAGTAGATAAGTTTACCTGTATTTGATTTCCTTCTTTAACAGTTATTGGTTTATCTAGTTTAAGAATAGAATATCTTCCGCTCTTATCATAGTTAAACACTCTAGCTTTATAATCTTTTCCATTATTAGATGTTCCATTTTCAAAAATAGTTATTTCTGCATTATTTGGAACCATTCCTGTACCATCTAACTTACTCACCACAGCTATTTTATTTATTCTATATTCTTTCTTATCTTTATTTGAAAAATCAAACTCTACTATAGGCCCTCTATTCCGCGCACCAGTAGAAGCTCCTGCATCCCAGTCATCTACAGACCAATAAGTATCATAGTTATTATCTACAACAGCATATTTATTACTTATAACTATATGTCCTTTACCTGTTCCTACTTCTATTTTTTCATTTTCTTTTCCAGCGGGTATAGTTATATTCGGATATCTTGCATCTTTTATATTATCTGTTTTTCCATTACTATTTTCAGAAACAGTATTTATAAAATTGTAGTTTGGCGTTTGAGGAACACTCATATCTATAGTTTTTGCAGTAACACTTTCAGATCTAGCTCCAGTACCAAGATGATTTGTTGCTGTCATCTGTATTTCGTAAGTTGTTTTATCTTTTAATCCAATAATGTTATAACTTGTACCTACTATCCGTTTATCATTTGCTTTTTTAAACTCTTCTTTAGAACCTTTTTCTCTATAGTAAACATCAAAGCTCTGTGCAGAGTTGTGTTTTTTCCAAGTTAAGATTATTGACTGATAACCACCTTCAGCAGATATTCCTTCTGGATATTTTGGTATTTCATTTGGAATTACCATTATATTGACGATTCCATCTTTTTCAAAGTCTTTTTCTATTTCATATTTTCCATTTTCTATAGTATCTGCTTTTACATTATCTATGACACCATTTTTCTCGTTTTCACTTGCTTCTTTGTAGCCACCTTCCCAAGCTCCATTTAGACCCTGAACACTTAATCTATATCTTGAATAAGGTTTTACATTACTTACTTTAAATTCATCCTCAGATACTCTGAATTTTTTAGCAGTACCTATAGTAGAACCCTTTTCGTTTATTTCTTCTACTTTTAACTCATATCCTGTTAAGTTTTGATCTTTACTTGTCCATTTTACATGTACATATTCACTTCCAGTTGATGTAGACGTAGCAACACTTGTTATTGATGGTATACTTATTTCTGGCTTTGGAATTTCTTTATATACATTATTTAAGAATTCAACTTTTGCTATTTCAGCAAGACTTCTATCATTACCAGTAACATCTGTTACATTTATTGTTATTTGTGATACAGCTATCTGCTTACCAAGGTCTACAACAATTTCATTATTTGTTTTTTCAGACTCTCTAGTTGAAATAGCATCAATCTGATTTTTGTTAGATTTTCTAGTATTTGAATTATTTTTTATATTACCATTTTCATCAAAGAAAATAGGGTTTGCTGTATCTCCATTTACAATTATGCTACCATTTTTAAGTGTACCTAATATTGAAAGATACTGCATTTTTACAGTATTATTTTCAGATGACTCCTCTGATTTTCCACTTAAATCTAAACTTACCTGAGCAGCATTATCTTCATTTATTTCGCCAGAAGCAGGTTTTATTGATAATGAAGAATCTGAATTACCATCAAATATTTTTTCTATTTCTTTCTGTTCCACAACATCACCATTTGCATTAGTTGCTGAAACTTTTTCAATATTTGGAATCCATTCTGCATTTTTTACTGTTAGATTATCACTAGCATGTCTCCCCATATTATTATGAACATACTGCAAGTCAGCTATGTTAACTTTTCCGTCTTCATTTATATCGTAAGCTACATCATTTGTTCCTTTTGAAACTGCATCAAACATTGCATCGTAATCACTATCATTTACTTCTCCGTTTTTATTTAAATCACCAATAGGCATTAAATCTTCATTTGATTTATCTCTAGTTTTACCCGCATTATTAACAACTATTCTCTTAGAGTAATTATTTATTTCTATGTCTTTTGATTCTATAGAACTAAATCCTTTACCAAGTAAGGCTACTTTATATTTATTCTCTGTGCCTGCTGGAAGATCTTTAAATGTAACTCTATAAGCATATACTTTTCCATCATTTCCAACAGAAGTATTTCTTCCTAATCCAAGTGGTTCTACTGTATAAGAACACTGATTAGATTTAAATTCAAAGTTTCCACTATTACTACTTCCATTTACTTTTACAACTTCATTGTTGTCAACTTTTAACGATATAAATATTCCTTCTCTACTATTTTTTATAGGCATATCTAAGTTTATATCCACCTCAATATAGCCTTTTCGCTCAACAACATTCTGATGATTAGAATCTGTTGAACCATCATTTGGAGTATTTACCTCCTCTGCTAAAACCCGTAGCGGCAGATTGCTCGTTATAATTGCTGCTGCCAATGCTCCTGAAATTACTTTCTTCATTAAATACCTCCTAAACCTCAAAAAATTTTTATTAACATACCAACTCGAATTCCCCTAAAACATTCGAATCTTTCTATTAATTTCTACACAATTTATTTTTTATTTTACACAATTAAATATCTACCCTATTTTAAAGTATTCAATCAAAAAAATCTATAGAAAAGCCACAAAAAATTCACTATGCATTCAAAAGTTTCATAACTTCTTAATATTTTTAACTTCACACTTAAATTATTTTGAAATATTTAAAAAAGAAAAACTATATTTTTAAAAAATCAAAAAATCATATCCTAAAAAAATAAATAAAAAAAGTGTACAACCTTATTTTAAAAAGCTGTACACTTTACTATTTTTAATATATTTATTTATTTTTTATAATTCTAAAATAATTTTACAAAATTTCTTCAAAATCGTAAAGCACTACAGAATCACTCATCAATGTCTTTTTGACATCAATCACTCTCTGATTCTCAGATCCTCTATATTTAAGATTTATATTTCTCTTATCAATCTCAAATCTTCCATCCACTAGCACATCTACATATTCTAAAATTTTTCTTCTTTTCTCATCTTCAAGAATCTGTTCAAGTAAATATCCAGACCAAAGCCAGATGCTTTTACCAGTTTCTTCTTTAACTCTCTTTAACAGATTTGGAAGGCAGTCATCCATAACCTGCTGCATTGGTTCTCCACCTAAAATATTAACTCCGACAACATTGTCATTCTTTACATAAGAAACAAAATTGTCCTCGTCTTCTTGAGTCCAAACCTCTCCAGCTCCAAAGTCCTGCAGTTCCTTGTTAAAGCAGCCTTTACAATCGTGAGTACATCCTGTCACGAATAATGTCGATCTAACACCTGGTGCATTAGACACATCAAATTTTCTTATTTTTTCATATCTCATTCTCTAAAAATCATCTCCTATAAATGAAGTACTCTATCCCCAATTTCCTGAGTACGACCTTTATTCCAGAAATTAGTTCCTATATATCCACAAGTTCTTCTCATAACCTGCATATCTGCTTCATCTCTATTTCCACAAGAAGGACAATACCATTCTAGATTTTCATCTAATTTTATTTCTCCAGTATATCCACATTTGTAGCAAACATCTGGTTTTGTGTTTATTTCAGCGTACTGAATATTGTGGTATATATAGTTTATAACCTGTTCAACAGCTTCTAAGTTTCTACTCATATCTGGAACCTCGATGTACGAAATACATCCACCTGAGCTTATTGCGTGGAACTGAGCTTCAAATTTTAACTTACTAAATGCATCTATTTCTTCACATACATTTACATGGTAACTGTTAGTGTAGTATAGTTTATCAGTAACGTTTGGTATTTCACCGAATTTCTGTTTATCTATTCTACAGAATCTGTAAACAAGATTTTCTGCTGGAGTACCGTAAAGTCCAAATCCAAGTCCTGTTTCAGCTTTCCATTCATCACATTTCTTTCTTAAATGATTCATAACTTTTAGTGCAAATTTTTCACCTTTTTCAGTAGTGTGACTAACACCTAACATAGACTGAACCATTTCATGTATACCAACATATCCTAAGCTTAATGTTGAATATCCATTTTCAAGAAGTTTATCTATTTTTTCTCCTTTATCTAATCTAGCTATTGCACCATGCTGCCAGTGAATTGGAGAAACATCTGATAAAGTTCCTTTTAACATATTATGTCTAACTAAAAGAGCTTCTTTACATAACTCTAATCTCTGATCTAGTATATTCCAGAACATATCCATATTTTTATCAGCCATTATAGCTATCTGTGGTAAGTTTAATGAAACAACACCCTGGTTAAATCTTCCATACCATTTGTAGTTTCCATTTTCATCTTTATATGGACTTAAATGGCTTCTACAACCCATTGGAGGGAATGTATTTCCTTCATAGTTGCTTCTCATTATCTTAGCACTCTGATAATCAGGAACTAATCTCTTAGCAGTACATTCTGCCGCAAGTTTAGTTATATAATCGTATTTTCCACCTTCTAGGCAGTTGTGTTCATCTAATAGGTAAACTAATTTAGGGAAAGCTTCACCAATCTGCTGTCCTTTATAGTTTTTCATACCTTCTAATCTCTGTCTTATCATTTCTTCACAGATAAGAGCCATTTCTTCTTCGTATTCGCTTCCTTCTTCTATTTCAAGATATATTGTAGCGAATGGGGCCTGACCATTAGTTGTCATTAGTGTAGATAACTGGTATCTTATCGTCTGGACACCGTCTTTTAAATCCTTCATCATCATATCGTGAGCTATATCTTTTGCTAACTCTTCGTTATTATATTTTTCCATATACATTTTGAAGAATTTATCGTAAGTTCTTCTTAAATATGGTGCTAAGTGTTTTATTGTTATACTCTGTCCACCATACTGATTACTTGCAACCTGAGCCATTATCTGAGTTGTAACTGTACAAGCAGTTGAGAATGATTTTGGTGACTCAACCATCTTTTCATTTATAACAGTTCCGTTATCAAGCATATCCTGTATATTTATTAAGCAGCAGTTGAATATAGACTGTAAAGTGTAGTCCATATCATGCCAATGTATAGCTCCATCATCGTGAGCCTGTACTATATGAGGAGGAATTAACTTTCTTCTAGCTATATCTCTAGAAACTTCTCCAGCGATAAGATCTCTCTGAGTAGAAGCTATTATAGAGTTCTTGTTAGAATTCTCCTTTAAAATATCTTCATTTGTTTTTGCTATTAATCCAAGTATATTCTCATCAGTAGTATTTACATGTCTTTTGAAAGACTGAACAGCTCTATATCCTTCATAAGCTCTTGCAGTTTCCTTCTGACCATAGTGAATTAATCTTTCGTAAACATACACCTCTATCTGATGTATAGTAGGTGTAGGCTTGAAGTTTTCAAAATGTTTTTCAGCATCTATTGATATATTTGAAGCTATCTCCGGAATATATATACCACTTCCGTTTTTCATAGCTTTTAAAATCGCTACTTCTATCTTAGTTCTATCAAAAGGAACCGTACTACCATCTCTCTTTATAACCTTCATCCAAAATATCCTCCCTTTTTAAGTTTTTTCTTTCGTTCTTTCACACAATAATATATTATAACAGAAATTACCCACAAAAAATTTTTGTTTTTTATTTTTTAATCTCAAAATCACATTGTCGATAATCTATATATTAAATACCCACTAAAAACAAATAAAAACAAGTATAAACTTCTATATTTACTATTTCATTCTGAGATTATCTATTTCCAACATATCCAGATAAAAAAATTTTTTTAACTTTTTTCTAAAAAATTTTCTTAAAATTGGAAGCATTGAAATTTCAATTTTTCTATATCGTACAAAAATTTGAATGGATATAAGTAAAATATTTACATAATTATAAGAAAAAACTAAGATAAAAATTTAATACAGAAGATATAAAAATAGCTGTTAACGATTATTTTGTAAGCAGCCTTTAAAAACTTAAACATAAGTAGCTCGCACCGACAAGCAAAATTTAATAATGGAAATAAAAAAGCGTGATGCGAAATTTTGAAAACTGCAATTTTGGAGGTTATAATATCAATTCGAACTCGACAATGCAACTTGATTGCCTGGAGAGGAGAATTGATATTATTCGACAAAATTGTTTTCAAAATTTCGCTCACACTTTTATATATTTCGTATTAAATTTTTACACTAGTCCTATTAGTCCCAATACTACCGGCACCAATATCCCCGGCAATAGATTCGCTATTTTTATATCAGTAACCTCTAAAAGATTAAGTCCAAGTCCAACAATCATCAAACTTCCAACAGCAGTCATCTCCGCGATAACAGCCTGACTTAAAATTCCAGATAAGAACGACGCACATAGCGTAATACCACCCTGATATAAAAGAACTGTCACAGATGAGAATATAACCCCTATCCCCATAGAAGCAGAGAATATTATAGAACTAACTCCATCTAGTACAGTCTTTGCATAAATAGTATCGTAATTGCCAGCAAGTCCTGCCTGAAGCGCTCCAACTATAGACATCGCACCTACACAGAATAATAAACTAGCATTTACAAAACCTTCTGCAATTCTACTTTCTTTTCCATTACCTTTATCAAGTTTTTTCTGTATTGTTTCTCCAAGTTTATTTAGCCATTTATCGATATTTATAAGCTCACCGATTAACGCACCAACAGCCATAGAAACTATAGTGATTATCGTATTATTACCTTCTAATGCTCCTGAAAAACCTATAAACATCGCACAAAGTGCCAATCCGTTCATTATAATCTTGTTAAATCTCTCTGGTATACCGCCTTTAATAAAAAGACCTATTATACACCCAACTATTATAACACCACAGTTTACAAATGTTGCTATCATTTAATTCCTTTAACTCCAAAATCCTATAATTCTATTTCGTTTAAAGTAACACCTATATGATCAAGGTATTTTTTAAGACCTTCTAAAGATATAGTTACTGTTTTGTAGTTTACATTTGGATGGAAGTTTAAAAGCTCCCCTGTTAAAAGTTCTTTTTCTATATAAAGTTCAACAACTTTTTCTTCATCATTAACTAAAGAGAATGGATTTACACTTCCTGGAACTAATTTTAATACTTTCATTAATCTATCTTCTGATGCGAAAGAAAGATTTGTGCTGCCTATAAGTTTTTTAACTTCTTTAAGATTGACTGGTTTTGCGTCTTCTGCAACTATAAGATAATATTTGTTTCCTTTTGCATTTCTAAGGAATAGATTCTTAGCATGAAGACCTGGAGCCTGTTCTTTTATCTTGTTAAGATCTTCTGCTGTGTATAGTGGCTCATGTTCTACTACACCATAATCTACACCAAGCTCGTCTAATATATCGTATACCTTCTGTTCTATTTCAGTAGGTTCAGTTGTATATATTTTTTCCATAATAAATACCTCCAATTTTTTCTATTATATTATAGATATTGTTTTAGCTTTAACTAAATTTTACCACATTATATGAAAAATTTAAAAGAGAATTGTGCGAATATAATAAATATTTTTTCAGAGTTTATCTTTTCACACAAAATTTTATCACGATAACATAAAAAACTTCTTTAAAAAATCTTCACTAAATACATATTATAAATAAACTGTAATTACTATATCAGATTATAACAAAAGAAGACTACATAAAAAATAAAATTTGAGAACGTTTTTTTGAATTATGGTGAATTCAACGCTTGTAGATATTTTTTATATTGATTATAATATTAAGGTAGTAAAAATAATTTTAAAAGTAATTATATTTAATATGATTTTTTATTATAAGTTCAAGGGGGTAAGAAAAATGGCAGAAGAAAATAAAATGGGAGTTATGCCGATTAGCAAGCTGCTTATTACTATGTCGTTGCCGATTATGATTTCGATGCTTATTCAGGCACTATATAATATAGTAGACAGTATGTTTGTTGCGCAGATAAATGAAGATGCTCTTACTGCGGTATCTTTAGCATTCCCAATACAGAATCTTATGATAGCAGTTGCGACAGGTACAGGTGTCGGTATAAATGCACTTCTTTCAAGAAGTTTAGGGGAAAAGAATAGAGAGCAAGCTAGTGCTGCGGCAAACAATGGTATTTTTCTAGCGATATTAAGTGGAATCGCATTTTTAATTATAGGGATATTATTTAGCCGTCCATTCTTTGAAATGCAAAATGCAGGTGGAAGAATAACAGAGTATGGAATAACATATATGACTATTTGTTGTTCATTATCTATAGGAGTTTTCCTTCAGATAACATTTGAAAGAATTCTTCAAGCTACAGGAAGAACTGTGTATACAATGATCACACAGGGAACAGGTGCTATTATTAATATCATAATGGACCCAATTTTAATCTTTGGATTATTTGGTGCTCCAAAACTAGGTGTCGCAGGTGCAGCCATAGCGACTGTTTTTGGTCAGGTTGTTGCGATGTCACTTGCAGTATACTTCAATCACAGAATAAACCATGATATAGATCTTCACTTCAGAAGTTTTAGACCTTCTTTAAAAATTATCGGAAAAATATATAGAGTAGGTATTCCAAGTATAATAATGGCAAGTATTTCGTCAGTTATGACATTTGGTATGAACCAGATTTTACTTACATTTACAAAGACTTCAGCAGCATTCTTTGGAGTGTATATCAAGCTACAGAGCTTTGTGTTTATGCCTATATTTGGTCTAAACAATGGCTTAGTTCCAATAGTTTCGTACAATTACGGTGCTCAGAATAGAAAGCGTATATTAAAGTCAGTCCAATTAGCTACATGTTATGCGCTTGTTATAATGACAGTTGGACTTATTCTATTTGAATCTATTCCACAGGTACTTCTTGGAATATTCAATCCATCTCAAGAAATGCTTAGAATAGGTGTGCCTGGTCTTAGAATTATAGCTACTCATTTTATAATAGCTGCAATAAGTATAGTGCTTAGTACAACATTCCAAGCATTAAACCAGAGTTCGTTCTCGCTTATTATATCAATTGCTAGACAGTTGTTTGTACTGTTACCAGTAGCATACTTTATGTCTAGAACAGGTAATATAAATCTTGTTTGGTTATCTTATCCAATAGCAGAGGTTGTTTCACTTATACTATGTTTATTCTTCTTTAAGAAGATTTACGACGAAAAGATTAAACATATCCCCGATGGTGCAGATCACTAATCTTATTAATCAAAGTTAGGACTAGAGATTTTCTAGTCCTTTTATTATGCAATATTAATAACAAGACTGTCACACTAAAAAAAGACTGCTGCAAAATTTGCAACAGTCTTATATCTCTTATTTAATTAATCCTTTTTCCTGTAGGAAGTCCTTAGCCACGTCTGATGGTTTCTGTTTCAATTCATCAACTCTGTAGTTTAAGTCTACCATTGTCTCTTCATTCAAATACTGACCTAACTCATTTAAAAGTTTTTCAACTTCTGGAAAATCTTCTTTTACCCTATCATTTGTAACTGGTATCGCATTATAAGGTAGGAAGAACTGTTTATCGTCCTTTAGTACCTTTAAATCGAATTTCTTAAGAAGTCCGTCAGTAGAGTATGCGTCTATAACATCACATTCGCCACTCATTAAAGCTGTATATCTTGGAGATCCATCTATTGGAACTATATCCTTGAAGTTTACTGGATAAGTTTCCTGAAGACCTACTAAGCAGTCCTTTCTTTCAACAAATGTCAATGTTGGAGAAAATACTAACTTATTAGAAACTCTAGCTAAATCACTAATTGTTTCTAGGTTGTATTTTTCTGCAGTTTCTTTCTTAACAGCTAATGTATATGTATTATTAAAGCCTAATGATTTTAATACATTTAAGTTGTACTGCGATTTCATTTCATCTTTTACTGTATTATAAACTTCTTCAACATCGCTATTAGGCTCTTTTCCAAGAACACTTCCGTATATTGTTCCTGTGTAGTCTACATATAAATCGACATCTCCACCTTTAATAGCATCTAGCACTATTGAAGATGCTCCAAGTGAAAGCGACTGATTTACCTTAATATCACTATTATCTTCTATATAATATTTTAATATATAGTTTAGAATTTCCTGCTCTGTAAAGTCCATACTACCTATTGTAATTTCTCTGTCTGATGTTACCTTTGTCAATGCACTAAATGCAAAACTTCCAATAAGTGCCACACAAAGCACTGCAACTACAACTTTATCCATAACTTTTGCGAATTTACTTCTATTTACAGAAAGCTGTAAGTTTTTAGGAGTAACAACTCTTTCAAGTACTGAGAATATGTAGTCTATTAATAATGCAAGTATACAAGCTGGAACCGCACCTGCTAATATCTGTGCATTGTTTACTGTACGAATACCTGCATATACTAAGTATCCAAGTCCTCCAGCACCTATGAATGCTGCAAGTGTCATAAGACCAACTGCACCAACGGCACTTATTCTAACCCCTGCCATTATAACTGGAGCAGCTAGTGGTATCTGCACCTTATATAGAATTTGAACTCTATCAAGACCTATACCTCTTGCAGCCTCAATTGTATCTGGGTTTATGTTGTTAAGTCCTGCAACTGTATTTTTTATAATTGGTAGTAATGAGTATAGAGTAACCATTACTATTGCAGGCTTTGTACCTATCCCAAATAGAGGAATCATAAACCCTAAAAGAGCCATTGAAGGTATTGCCTGTATGATATTAGTCATACCCATTATAGGTTTCTTAGCTGGTTTGAAGTATGTTATAAGTATCCCAAGAGGAACACCTATAAGTATTGCTATAGCTATTGCTATTACAGTCAACTGTATATGTTCAATACACAAGTTTAAAACTGTTCCTGAATTTTGTTGCATATATTCTATAAAACCACTCATTTTTATTCAACCTCACTTTCATCGTATTTCTTAGAAAGTGCTGTAACAAGTGTACTCTTTGTTATAAGCCCTACTAGTTTTTCATTATCTACAACCGGAATTGTATACATATTAAATTCCTTTGCTTTATTTAACACACCTACTATAGAATCTCTAGGTGATACAGATACGCAATTTGTATCCATTATATCTAATACTCTTTTTGTTCTATTGACTTCTAATGATGCATCAGATGCATATACTTTACCTAAGAATTTTCTATTTTCGTCTATTACCATTAAACTATCGACTCTGTGCTCTCTCATTATATTCTGAGCTTTGATAGCTTTTAGTCTTGATATACAAACTATAGGATTTTCTATCATTATATCTTCTGCTTTTATAAGCTCTGGAGAATCCCAGATACGTTTCTTTCCAACAAAGTTTAAAACAAAGTCGTTTGCTGGACTCTTTAAAATCTTTTCAGGAGTATCAAACTGCTGAATTTTTCCTTCGTTTAATATACAAATTCTATCAGCTAGTTTTATAGCTTC
Source organism: Peptoclostridium sp. AF21-18 (assembly GCF_003478825.1). Lineage (NCBI taxonomy): Bacteria > Bacillati > Bacillota > Clostridia > Peptostreptococcales > Peptoclostridiaceae > Peptoclostridium > Peptoclostridium sp. AF21-18. The sequence continues at coordinate 62,845 of NZ_QUGE01000006.1, read as the reverse complement.
ACCCATGTCATGAGTTACAAAGACTATTGTTTTTCTTAATTTGTCCTGCAATGCTACAAGCTCATCTTGTAACTGGTTTCTTGTTATTGGATCCAGTGCACTAAATGGTTCATCCATTAATATTATGTCCGGATTACTTGCAAATGCTCTTGCAACTCCAACTCTCTGCTGCTGACCACCACTCATCTGAACCGGATATTTATCCATATATTCATCTGGATCAAGTCCAACCATTGTAAGCACATTTCTTACATTTTCTAGAAGTTTTTCAGCTTCTTCTTTTTTTCCTTCTTTTTCCTTGTTTCTTTTATTCTTTATTTTTGGTATTAATTCGATATTTTCCCTAACTGTCATATGAGGGAAAAGCCCTGTCTGCTGGATTACATATCCTATATTTCTTCTAAGCTCTATTTCGTTTTCCTTACTTATATCCTTTCCATCAACGTATATAGTTCCGTCTGTTGGGAGTATTAATTTGTTAATCATCTTTAAGGCAGTTGTTTTACCGCACCCACTTCCTCCGATTATACAAACAAATTCCCCTTCTTCAATATTGAAAGATACATTATCCAGTACTTTTTTGTCTTTAAATGATTTTGATACATCTTTAAATTCAATCATAACTGAACACTTCCTTTTCTTTACTTTTTCTTATATTATCTATTACTTATTGTTATACACTTTATCATTTTTCAGAAAATTAATCAAATAATTACAAATTGTAACTTCTTTATAAAGTAATCTTTCATTTTTTAGACAATAAATATTTATACATGAAAAAACTTCCATATTTCATCATTACTATAGTATATTTGTTGAAATTTCAATCATTGTAAATAACATTTATTTTTAAAGCTTGGAATAATCATAATAAATTCTTATTAGCTCTATTTATATTCACTATTATTTTACATTATATTCATTTTCGTTCAAAAATAAAAAAATGCAAGCATTTTTTACTTTGCCTGCATTTTAAAATTCAATATATTTATGATATTATACTATTTATTTTTATATTAATAAAATTTTTTATAATTTTAAGCTTAATTTTTTTGATATTTTTTAAAAATTGTGAACATCTCTAACTAAAAACTTTATTGTTGTATTAAAGTTGTTTCTATCTTTTCTTTATTAAATGAATAAATTTCAACTTTTTTTATAATAAAAAAATATTTTTTGAATTTATTCAAAGACCCATTAAAATGTTTTTAAGATGAAGTTTTTTAAAGTTTTCTATATAGCCTACTAAAATATTAATAAAAAATTTATAACTCTAATAGTCTATATACAGATAAAGCATATATCTCAGTGGCTTTTATCATATTTTTTATATCTACTCTTTCATTTTCCTGGTGCTCAGTTTTTTCATCAAATGGGAACATTGCTCCAAATGCTACACAGTTATCAAGTGCTTTTGCGTAAGTTGCACCACCTGATGACATAGGAGTTCCCTCAAGTCCTGTTTCCTGTTCGTACACAGAAACAAGTGTTTTTATAAGTTCAGAATCTGCTGTAACATAAAGAGATTTTAGTCTATCAAATTCTTCAAATTCAAGTCCATAGTTAGCAGCTTTTTCTTTTACTGCATTTTCTAAGTCTTCTATAGTATATTTCACTGGAATTCTTGAGTCGTATCCAAGTACAGATTCATTTTCGTTTATTATAAGCTCTCCTAAGTTCAGAGTAAGTGTTCCAGATACATCATCAATACAATTAGGTAGTATCTTACTTCCAACTGAGTCAGATAATCCAGCAACAAATCTCACTACATCTTCTCCTACGCCTATTTCATAAAGAGCCTTGCAAAGTCTTTCTATTGCATTTACTCCTTTGTCAGCCGATGCAGAGTGAACTCTTTTTCCAATAACAGTTACACTTTCCCCATCTTTTTCGTAGTCAAATTTTAATTCATCAAGTTTTTCTGATAATTTATCTGAAAGTTCTCCTGTGTAGTTAGCTACTCCAGGAACAGCATTTAATGCACCTGAAATATTTAAACTTAATTCTTTAGATCCTTTTCCTCTTAAATAGAACTGCACTAGAGATTTTTCTGCGTTTGTTACTGGGAATGAAGAATCTGGTGTAAATCCCATAGATGGTATTTCTTCACCATTTTCAGTGTATTTTGCAATACATCTCCATAAATTTTCTTCATCACCACCGATTATAAATCTAACTCTCTTTTTAAACTTCACACCAGCATCTAAAAGAGCCTTAACAGCATACATTGCAGCTATTGTAGGACCTTTGTCATCCTGAGTTCCTCTTCCGTATATATACCCGTCTTCTTCAGTAGCTGAAAATGGTGGAAATTTCCACTTAGATTCATCTCCTACAGGAACAACATCTATATGCCCTAATATTCCTATAAGTTCTTCTCCTTCTCCAACTTCTGCATATCCGTAGTATCCATCTTTGTATACAGTCTTAAACCCTAGAGATTCTGCTATTTCTAGAGTTTTTCTAAGAGCTTCATCCACTCCCTTACCAAATGGCATTGTTTCTGTTGCTGTATCCTCATCCATTACACTATTTATTCTTACAGCAGCTTTGATTGATTCAACCATTTCTCTGCTATTTTCATTAACTATATTTTTTATCTTAGCTTCCATTTTTAATTTCTCCCTTAGTTTATTTTTACAGTTTTTATTATATCACGGATAACTTCTTTTAGGAATTTTATATCAACTTTGATTTTACTTTAAATAAAAAAAGAGAGCCGAAGCCCTCAATTTTATTTATATTAATTTCTTAATCCCAACCAAAATCAGTTGTCATAAATATACCATTTTTGCCTTTATATGCAGCTACTGCAACATAGTCATAGCTTTCATTTAGCATATTCATATTATGTCCTGGAGAATTTCTCCATGCTTCAAATGAATTTTTAGCTAACTCTTTAGCTGTATAAGTTCCTCCAGATACCCAGTATATATTTTCTCCAGCTAGAGGAACATTTCCTCCTGCATCAGGATAAATCTCATCAATCATTTTGCCTTCGTATTCATGGTCAAAGTAGTCTAAATCAGACATATGTTTAGATTTTAAATATGCCCAATTTTCTAACCCTGAATCAGTCTTCAATTCATGAATTCCAATTATAGTTCTATATGTATTTATCAATTTATAGAATTCTTTTCTGTATTCTTCTTGGAATTCTTTACTATTTACATTTGTATTTCCACTATCAACAGATTCAACTATTATAAGTTTTAATGTTTTATACGCTTCTGCTCCATCTGAATCTTTTACATACAATTTTAATTCATATGTTCCTGGATATATAGCATCAGGAGGATCTAGAAGTAGTATTTCATTTGTTAAATCACCATCTTCTTTATCATATGCAGTAACGCCAAACTCATTTATATCTAACTGTTCTAAAAATTCTAGTGTCACAGTATCTTTTTTAGCTGTTATAACAGGTTTTGAGTTTCCAGATAAATCTATGTCTTTCATTCCACCTATCTGAATAGCATTCTTTCCTTTTAATATGCTATTATCAGAATTTGAAGATACAAGTACCACACCATTGTCTTTAGCTAATAAAGATGAAGTAAGTGCATCAACAAGAGGATATCCCTTAGCACAGTATAGTGTATCAGAATTTGCATAGAAATTATTGATTACTGCTCTATTTGTTTCATATCTGTTATTTCCAGATATTCTTTTTGCATCAAATTTTGATACTAAATTATTTGATACAACTGCACCTCCACCTATTGCAAAGTATTTTACTCCAGATTTTTTATCCTGAGAAGATGCATTTCCATTAGTTAATATTATAGGAGCCTTATCTCTAGCTGCAACTGAAGCTACAGACATAGCATCTGCCTCTCCTTTATTTCCATTTACAATAAATGCTTCATTGTATCCTCCTAAAAGGGCAGCAACTTTTTCAGAAGTTTCTATTCTGTTTTTACCCTCTATTCTTATAATTTCCTTATCTGATAATTGATTTTCAACATTTTTACTTATAGCTGCATTTCCACCAATTATATATACTTTGTCTACATTTTGTAGTCTAGTCATAGTTTCATTAGGTATAGAGTCCTTTTTTACCAATAGTATAGGTGCGTTTTCTTTACCAGCTAAACTAGATGCAGATAGACCATCTGCCAAGCTTTTATCTGAGTTTACAAGGATAGCAGTATTATAATTACCTATATTATCTGCTATTTTTGCAGCTGTTTCGTATCTATTAAGACCAGATATTTCTGATATCTTGCTAGCAGATACTGGTACCAGTGACGAACCAAACAATACTGCACTTAAAGTAAGAGCACTTAATTTCTTTGCAAATTTCATAGTAATCTCTCCTCACATTTTATATTTTTGTAATTTTCATACAAATTATTCTTTGATTAGAGTATCTCATAATTTTGGTTTTATGTAAAGTTCTTTCACAAATAATATTATATAAAATTACTATCTTTGCAAAAGATGTTAAATCAAAATTTATAATAATCTTTTAAGTTAGTAAATTTATAAAAAAGTAAATAAAAAGGACTGCTACAAGATATGTAACAGTCCCAAATTCAAATTTTAAATTTTTTATAGTTAAACTTTTCCGATTAAAGTAATTTTAATCTATTTTAGATTTATTTCAAAGTCCATTCCTCCAACTTGAACTAAATCTTTATCTTTTAATATACTATTGTCTGATTTAGGTGATACTAAAACTACACCATTATCTTTAGATAATGGAGATACTGCTAAAGCATCAACTAATAAATCACCTTTAGTATAGTAATATTTATTTTTATTAGGATAGAATTCTTTAATAACAGCTCTATTAGTTTCGTATCTATTAGATCCAGGGATTCTTTCAGCGTCAAATTCAGATACTATAGAATCTGAAACAACAGCATCTCCACCTACAACATAGTATTCAACGCCTGTTTTTTTACTATGTGTTGATGTTTTTCCGTTAGTTAATAATATTGGAGCCTGATTTTTTGCTGCTACAGAAGAAACTGATATAGCATCGGCTTCACCAGTATTTCCATTTACTATGAAAGCTTCATCATAATTACCAACTAATTTTGCAACTTTTTCAGAAGTTTCAACTCTATTTTTACCGTCTACTCTTACTATTTCTTTTCCAGCTAATTGTTTTTCTACGTCTTTACTTATAGCTGCTGTACCACCTATTATGTATATTTTTTTAGCTTTTAAAGCTCTAGTTAAAGTTTCTTTAGGTATTATATTTTGTTTTACTAATAGTATTGGAGCTTTTTCTTTACCTGCTAGAGATGATGCTGATAGACCATCTGATAGAGATTTGTCCCCATTTACTAGTATTGCTGTGTCATAGTATCCCATTTTGTCAGCTATTTTTGCAGCTGTTTCGTATCTGTCAGAACCTATTATTTCTGTTTTTGTAGGTTCTGATGGAGTAGGTGGTATGTATATTGGTGGATTATTATTTGTAATATCGCCATTTCCATCTATTTTAATATTTTCTGATTCATTTACTTCAATTGGTTTTTTTTCTGGATTAGTGACATCTCCATTTGCATCATAGTGTCCTTTTTGTTGTGTCATAACTTTTGCATTTGTATCTTTTATTTCTAATATTGTTGTACCCTGAGTTTCTGCTGCATCATGACGACCATCACCTAATAATATATCCCCATTATCTATTCCCTCAAAATTAGTTGTTGAACCACTATAAGTAAACTTTGTATTATTTACAATTAAGTTTGACTCCGCATTACTTTGAGCAACTATACGTATAGGAGCTGCATAAGTTTTACTACTATCTGATCCTAATCCACAATCAATAAATTCACAGTTTTCAACAGAAATTGTCTGTATTCCCTTCATTTTATGATTTAAGTTTAGCCCAACATCAATATTTTTAAATGTTGTATTACTCACATTGATTGAACCATTCGCATTACTATAAATAGATGTATCTTTATGCCCCCATTTAGCAGAATCAAAGCTACATCCATTAACATTAATATCTATATCTCCTGCTGTTCCAGAGAAATAAATACGATTCATGTTCTTACAATTTTCAAAGTTTAAAGTAATTTTATGATTAGTATTTCTTTGTCCCCATGATGCTATTCCATTCAAGTTTTTTACTGTAACAGTAATATCTTTAGCTAAAAATTCACCAGCTTCATTTTGTAATCCTGTATCACGACTATATTTATATGTATCAATTTCTAAATCATGCTCTCCGCCTGTAACATTTGCACCATTTCCATAAATAATCAAATCATCAGCTATATGACCATGTGTCATTGCACCTACATCTTTCCCTGGATTACAGTAGATTTCTTTAGGCTTTTCTTTTGTAGTAGGTGTTTTATCCTTATAAACAGCTGTTAAAGCATCAACAAGTGTTTTATAATATCCACCATTATAATATACTGTATTATCTCCCCAATTAAGTTCTACGCCACTTGGCAATACTACATTACTACTTTCTGCAGTTCCAATTTCTACCCCACTATTTGGCAAAATAGTTCCTTCAGCAAAAGCTACTGTCGAAAAAACTGTCGAAGTTCCCAATGCAATCGACATCAAAGCTGCTACTAATTTTTGCTTTTTCATAACAATCTCTCTCCTTTTAATAAATTATTTTATCGACTTATATCTATTCAAAACTTAAAAATTAATAATATCACCTAAGATTTTCATATAAGTCAACAAATGAAGCATATAAAAAAGCACAGAAAAATATATATAAAGTATTACTTTATATAATTACCCTGTGCTAGTTTAACATTATTAAATTTTTCTTCTAAAGGCATAGTTATGCTATGTATGTATGTATGTATGTATGTATGTACATTTTCAGATAATAACATAGCTACGTCAACCCTCTCTTACAAAATTATATTTATATTCAAATTATAGCAAATATAGTTAATCTTGTAAATTATTTAAAAGCATTAAATTTTGATTTATTCTTTATCCGACAAATTCCCTGTGTCATTGTTCCCATTGGACAGTATACGCACCAAGATCTCGGTTTATATAGAAGCATCGTAATTACACCAAGTATTGTAGATGTAAGCATCACACTATAGAATCCAAATGCAAACTGTACCATCCAAGCTGGAACATTTGCCCCATTAAATGCAAAGCTCCAAGGCACTTTAAACGTCCAAAGTATTGTAACTACCTCCTTCATACTATTTGCTCCCTTAAATACAAGATATGTAGAAAACAGCATATTTCCAAACATAAACATAAAGAAGGCTAAAAATCCAGATCTAAACCATTTGCTCTTTAAGAATTTTGGTATATCTTTTTTCTTGAAAGACATAACTTTCCACCAAGTATTCCAAATAACTGACCTCTTCCGCAGTATCTATTACAATATGCTTTATTTCCACTTACTATAGAAATTATCAGCGGAACAAAGAAACAGATTAACCCAAGCCAAGCAAACATTATATTAAAAAATCCTAAAACCAGATAAAGTAGAGACACTATCCATAAATAATCGTACCATTTTTTCTGTTTTTTCATTATATAGCACCCCCTACTTCATCATTATTTATCACAATTTCTTCTTTTTTGATTTCTATTACAGATGCTGGACATTCCTTAGCACAAAGTCCACATCCTATACATTTTTCCATATCCACCACCGCATATATACCTTTTGGTATAGATATTGCACCTTTAGGACATACTTTTATACAGCATCCACATCCAACACATAGCGACTGATCTACAGATGCAAATCTTTTCATTTTCTTATTCATACTATTATTCCCTTTCACCACAAATTTATTTATTATATCAATGTCATGATGATATTCTACAATAAAAAAAGCTGCCTCTTCTGTGACACAATCACATAAAAAGCAACTTTTTATAATTTATTACATTTATTTTATACGTTTTTATTATATTTTTATTAATTTTTGAGTTTTATTTTGTTAAATTTTATTTAGCTATTTTTATAAGCTCATCTTTATCTAAAATTTCAACACTACCTCTTCCAAGAGAAACTATTTCCTCCTGCTCAAAATACTTTAGCATCCTACTAACAACTTCTCTTGCACTTCCAATATACTTTGCAAGTTGCTCGTGAGTTATCTTAATCTTCTCTTTTCCTGTAGATTCGCTTTCTTCAATTAAAAATATCGCTATTCTTTTATCTATCCCCATAAATAAAATCTGTTGCATAATCCACATAACATCGGAAAATCTCGCCGCAATTCCTTCATACATAAATGCCTTTACATAAATATTATCTTCCATAATTTTTTTAAATATATTAGAAGGCACATTAATTATCTCAGTATTTTCCTCTGCTTCAATATGCACCTCAAAAGTTATCGCATCTAACACACAAGAAGAAGATAAAGTACACATTTCTCCTTCTCTTATCCTATAAAGAGTAACATCCCTACCATCTTCTGAAATAATGTGTACTCTAAGAGATCCCTTCTTCACAAAAATAATTCCAAAACAACTCTCGGATTTTTTAAGAATCAACTCTCCTTTTTTAAAACTCACATTATATAAATTACTCTCAACTAAAATCTTTTCCTCATCACTCAACAGATTCCAAAGAGGAAGCTTTTTTAACCTATTAACATCTCTCATCTTTACTCTCCATAATTATTTAATCATCATAATATATTTATTATAACATTTTCTACATTTAATAAATAATTTTTAATTAAAATCTCTATAATCTGAAAGCACATTCAATATTCAATAAATAAGATTTTATTCTGAATATAAAAAAGGGTATCTTAAAATTTTTAGAATAAATATCTATTTTAAGTTCTTGCTAAAAATAGATATTTATAGAAAAATTTAAGACACCCTTTTTATGTATCAGAAAAATCTTATTTTCCCTGTTCTCTATGTAAATCTTTTATTCTTTCTATTGCCTTTAATGTACCCATCTTAGAATGGTCAAATGTAAGTCCACCCTGGAAGTAAACATTGTATGGTGGTCTTATTGGCGCATCAGCACTTAATTCTATTGAAGAACCCTGAACAAAAGCTCCTGCAGCCATTATAACCTCGTCTTCGTACCCTGGCATCGCCCATGGAACTGGTGTAACAAATGAATCAACTGGAGCTGCATACTGAACACCTTCACAGAATCTAACAACTTCTTCTGGACTTCCAAGCTGAACACACTGGATTATATCACTTCTTAAATCGTCATAAGCTGGAAGTACTTTATATCCTAGTTTCTCAAAAGCTCTAGCACAATAAATGGCCCCCATTACAGCCTGAGATACAACATATGGAGCCATGAAGAATCCCTGAAGTACGCTTCTTGTAGTTCCGAATGTAAGACCACATTCTTTACCTATACCAGGACAAGTTAATCTATATGATATCTGTTCAACTAAATCATGTCTACCAACTATATATCCACCAGTTAAAGCAAGTCCTCCACCCGGGTTTTTGATTAATGATCCAGCCATTATATCTACACCAACATCTGTTGGTTCTTTAGTATCTAAGAATTCACCGTAGCAGTTATCAACCATTATTATAACTTCTGGTTTAACTCTTCTAACTTCTTTAACAGCTTCTTCTATATCTTCTATTGATAAAGATTTTCTCCATTCATATCCTTTAGATCTCTGTATCATAACTAATTTAGTTCTGTCGTTTATTTTAGCTTCTATACCATCTATATCTATATTTCCATCTTCTCTAAAATCTAACTGACTATATGTAACACCGTATTCTTTTAGGCATCCTTTTTCTTCTCTTATACCTATAACCCCCTGAAGAGTGTCATATGGTGCTGATGTTATAGAAAGTATTTCATCTCCTGGTCTTACTAATCCCTGAACAGTTAATGATAGTGCATGAGTACCGTTAACTATTATAGGTCTAACAAGTGCATCTTCTGTGTGGAATACTTTTGCGTATATTTCTTCTATTTTTTCTCTACCTAGGTCATTGTATCCGTATCCAGTAGTCCAGTTGAAGTGGTTGTCACTTAAATTGGCTTCCTGCATAGCTCTTAATACTTTGTACTGATTGTATTCTCTTATTTCTTTGATCTCATCAAATTTAAATTTGATGTCTTCCATAACCTCTTCTGAGAATTTCATCATTTCATCGTCTATGTTGTAGTGTTCTTTTAAAAAATCTCTTGTAATATCTAACATTTCTTGCTCCTTTTTCTTTGTATCTTAGTATATTATGCTTATATTATCTACTGGCTGAACAGTAGATACAGCGTGTTTGTATATTAAGCTCTGTTTTTTATCTTCTCCCTCTAGTAGAATAACATAGCTATCAAATCCTTTTACAGTTCCTTTAACCTTTACACCATTAACAAGATATATGAAAACAGCTTTTTTCTCTTTTCTCGCCTGATTTAAGAATAAATCCTGTAAGTTTAATACTGTATTTTTCATTTTTTAATCCCCCTAAAACAATTTATTTAAAATCAAAACTTTTTCTTACTAAAGCATTTTTTTGACATAAGAAACAACTGCATCTTTTAATTCTTCAGCTGAATTAAATTTATCAATTTCAAACCATTTTGCATCTTCGTATCTTCTAAACCAAGTTAGCTGTCTTTTTGCATAACGTCTAGAATCTCTTTTAATTATTTCTATAGCTTCGTCAAGAGTATACTCTCCATCGAAGTATTTTATAATTTCTTTGTATCCGATTCCCTGCATAGAAATCATATCTTTTGTGTATCCTTTTTCAAGAAGTCCTTTAACTTCTTCAATTAAACCATTTTTTAGCATTATATCTACTCTTAGATTTATTCTATCATATAATGCCTGTCTATCTCTATTTAAAACTATTATAATTGGTCTATACTTTTTATTGTATCTTAAATCTTTTGAGAAGTCATTCATCTTTTCTCCACTCATAGCAACTTCTATTGCTCTTATGACTCTTTTTGTGTTGTTTGGATGAATCCTTTCAGCAGTTTCTTTATCTAATGAAACTAGTTTTTCGTACATATACGCAGGTCCATTTTCTTCAAGTTCTTTGTTTAATTCTTCTCTTAGTTCCTGATTTGCATCAGATTTTCCAAAGTCCATATCGTATATTAGAGAGTTTAGGTAAAGTCCTGTTCCTCCAGTGACTATTACATTTTTTCCTCTGCTAGAAATTTCGTCTATGTATTCTTCTGCCATTCTTTTGTATTCAGATACAGAAAAAGGCATATCTGGCTCTATTTCATCTACTAGATAATGCTTCACTCCCTGCATTTCTTCTTCAGTTACTTTTGCACTACCTATGTCCATATATTTGTATATCTGCATTGAGTCTGCAGATACTATCTCTGCATCAACTGCCTTTGCAAGCTGTATTGAAAGATCTGTCTTTCCAACTGCAGTAGGTCCAGTAAGGATTATTAGTGGTGTTGTCATAATACCCATCCCTTCTTATTTTTCTACATTATTCTCTTGAACATCTTCTCTATTTCAACTTTAGAAATCTCAACCATTGTAGGTCTACCATGTGGGCAAGTGTATGGATTTTCACATTTTTCAAGCTGTTTAAATAGAGATTCTATTTCTATATTTTGAATTCTATCATTTGCTTTAATCGCCGATTTACAAGCCATTATCGCAAATCTATCATCTTTTAAATCATAGTTATTTGATATTTTATCTATGTTGTCTATCAATTCTAAGATGAATTTTTCCGATTGTGGAGTTCCAAATAGGTTAGGTACACCTCTTATCAGGATATTATTCATCCCAAATATTTCTACTTCAAATCCAAAGTTTCTAAATATATCTAAGTTTTTTTCAACTTGTAGCATATCCACGCTTGATAGCTCTAATACAATTGGATCTAATAACATCTGCATGTGTACTTCTCTTTTGTGGAATGCGTTCATATATCTTTCAAACAGAACTCTCTCATGTGCTGCGTGCTGGTCCATTAGATACATAGATTCTCCCTTTTGAAGTACTATATATGTATCAAATACTACTCCAACAACTTTATAATATTTAAGAGAAAATCCAGCTTCTTTTTTCTCAATCTCGTCTTTTTTCTCTGAATCAAGTATTTCACCTTCTGTAGTGAATACCATCTGAGATTCTGTTTCAGATATTTTATCATTATCCTCTATTTTTACAGCACTACTGTAGCTATTTTTATAGTTATCCACATCGCTGTTATAACTACTAAACCCACTAGAATAGCTTTCTCTTTTATTTGTTTTATTATCATAGTTTTTTAATGAAGTATTCTTTGTTGCATTAGATTTATTTTTTACTTCTTTTTTCTTTTTCTCCTCAAAATCATCTAACTTAATAAATGAATTTACATCTACCTCATCAGATAAGTCTATCGGTTTAATATTTTTATCGCCAAATTTTGTACTTGTTTCACTAAAATTAGTCGTAGTATTTCCAAAATCCTGATTTTTAAATGCATTGCCGCTAAAGTCTTGTTTCACTGCCCTATCTTTAGGAACTCTGTCAAATGTTTCAAACTTACCAATAAGGCTTTGTTTAAGCAGTTTTGCCCTAATATATTCCATTATTTCTAATTTTATCTCATTTTCTTTTTCAAACTTAACCTCAATCTTACCTGGGTGTATGTTTACATCTACCTTTTGTGGATCAAGGTGCAAGTTTATGAAACAAACTGCATGCTTGTTTATAGGAATTATAGATTTATATGCATTTGCAATCGCATCGTAAATTATCTTGCTTTTTACAAATCTTCCATTTATATATACGTGCTGCAGGTTTCTGTTTGAGCGGTATATATTGTTATTTCCTATGTATCCATCTATTTTGAAAAGGCTGCAATCATAGTTAATTTCAATCAAGTTTTCAGAAACTTCTCTGCTGTATATGCTCCTAACAGCACTTACTAGTTTTCCATCTCCTGGAGTATTGACCATTAGCTTTCCTGCATTAAGGTATCTAAATTTTACATTTGGATATCCTATAGCAAGCTTGTTCACAATATCTGTGATATTCATAAGCTCAGCATGGTCTGTTTTTAGGAATTTTTTTCTCGCTGGAGTATTAAAGAATAGGTCTTTAATCACGATAGATGTTCCAGTATTTGCACCAACGGCTTCTTTTGCTTCTATGTTTCCGCCAACTAGAGTGATTTTTGTTCCAACAGCTTCATCCTCGAATTTTGTAGTCATTTCAAGTTTTGAAACTGCACATATAGAAGCAAGTGCCTCTCCTCTAAATCCAAGCGTAAATAGATTAAATAAGTCATCTATTTTGTCTATTTTACTAGTTGCATGTCTTAAAAAGCACTTTTTAACCTCACTTGAAGGAATTCCACATCCATTATCAGTTATCTTGATAAGCGACTTTCCTCCGTTTTCAACCTCGATTATTATTCTATCAGCACCAGCATCTATTGAGTTTTCAACGAGTTCTTTTACAATAGATGATGGTCTTTCAACAACCTCTCCAGCTGCAATTTTGTTTATAGTTATTTCGTCTAGCAGGTTTATTCTATTTTTCATAATAATCCTCCTAACAATTTATTTTAAGCTTTCTTCCTGAGCTATTTTCTGAAGCTCGAATATTTTATTCATCGCATCAAGTGGAGTCATATTCATAAGATTTAGAGATAGTATCTCTTCCTCTAGCTTGCTTTTTTCCATACTTCCAAATGAAATCTGCACCCCAGAAGTACTGTATTCCACTTTTTTGCTCTTTTTAGACTGTTTTTCTTTTAATTGTTTAGAAAGCGAGTCTATCTTTTCTTCAAGTTTTTTATTTTTATCGTTTAAGTTATCGTTTATATTTTTTAGACTATTATTTTCTGTTTTTAAATTGTCTAATTCTATTTTTAGTTCCTTACATTCTTCAAAGCTCTTATCTTCATAAGATGCTTTTTCAGCAACTCTATCTTCTATATTTGCTATATTTTGTGCAAATCCACTATTTCCATTATCAGAAGACAATGCATTTAATACACTCATATTGCTTACATGGTTATTTTCTAAATCAGATAGTATCTCAGCTGATCTGTTTATAACCTCATCTGGCAGTTTTGCCAGCTTAGCAACATATATACCATAACTCTTATCAGCTGCTTGAGGAATTATCTTTCTAAGGAATATTACATCATTTCCATCTTCTTTAACCCCTATAGAGTAGTTTTTAACCTCGTCAAACTCGTCTTCTAAATCAGTTAATTCGTGGTAATGAGTTGCAAATAATGTCTTACATTTTATATTTTTCTGTATGTACTCGACTATAGACCAAGCTAAACTTATTCCGTCGTAAGTACTAGTTCCACGACCTATTTCATCAAGTATAACTAAACTCTTATCTGTAGCATTTTTAAGAATCATTGATACTTCATTCATCTCAACCATAAATGTAGACTGTCCCTGAGATAAGTCGTCACTTGCTCCAACTCTTGTAAATATTCTATCCATTATCGGAATATCAGCATACTCTGCAGGAACAAATGAGCCTATGTGAGCCATAAGTGCAATTATCGCAGTTTGTCGCATATATGTAGATTTACCTGACATATTTGGTCCTGTGATTATGTTTATAGTATTTTCTCCAGTTTTTAAATATGTATCGTTTGGAACAAAGTTTTCTATTCCTACGATATTTTCAACAACTGGATGTCTACCATTTTTTATTTCAAGTCTATTTTCGTTGTTTATATTTGGTTTAACGTATCCATTTTGTGAAGCTGTTTCAGCAAGTGCAGCATATACGTCTACATTTGCTACAATATGTGCAACCTCCTGTATTCTGTTTATATTTTTATAAACAGCACTTCTAATTTCTGTAAAGATTTCATATTCTATAGCTTTTATTTTTTCCTCAGCATTTAGAATTTTTTCTTCTATTTCTTTTAGTTCTGGAGTGATAAATCTCTCCGCATTGCTAAGTGTTTGCTTTCTTATATAGCTCTCGTCTATTATAGCCTGAGCTAAGTTAGCCTTAGTTATTTCTATGTAATATCCAAAAACTTTATTAAATCCTATTTTTAATGATTTAACCCCAGTTCTTTCTTTTTCCTTAGCTTCTATATCTTTTATTATATTCGCTCCGTTTTTAGAAATATCTCTAAGTTCGTCAAGTTCATTATTGTAACCAGATTTTATTATATTTCCGTCTTTTATTGTAATAGCAGGATCTTCCTTTATCGAATCCTCTATTAACTGATAAATATCCTCTAAAGTATCCATACTATTTATGTATTCTTTTAAAATTACACAGTTTGAGTTTTCAACTGTTTCTTTTAATAGAGGTAATTTTTCTATAGAATGTTTTAAGTTTATTAATTCTTTAGGAGTTACTTTTTCAAAAGCTATTTTCCCACAAATTCTTTCTATATCGTAAATTTTCTTTAATATTTCAATTAAGTCTTCTTTTAATATATAGTCGTCGTTTATTTCTTCTATTATGTTTAATCTATATTCTATTTTTTCTTTGTTTATAAGTGGCTGTTCTACGTATTTTCTAAGAAGTCTACCACCCATTGCAGTAGATGTTCTGTCTAATACATGAAGAAGTGATCCTTTTTTCTTTCCACCTCTTATAGTCTGTGTAAGCTCAAGATTTGTTCTTGTGAACATATCAAGTACCATATATTCTGATGAGTTGTACACGTTTATAGAGCTCATATTAGACGTTATCTGCTTCTGAGTAGAATATATATAATTTAAAATTATAGCTATACTTTTCTTTATAAGTCCGTCGTTATCTAAATCCAGTGTTTCTATGTATTCACTTGGGAAGTAGTCAAATATTATCGACTCTTCTTCCATACCATCATCAAAGCTTTCATTTATGTATATATTTCCAACCGTTGCAATATCTCTTATCTTATCAATAAATGAAAGGTCATTTAATATTATCTCTGAAGGGTTTACCTTTGCTATTTCTTCAACTATTTTATCCTCGTTTAAATAAGTCGCATTTAATTCTCCCGTACTTATGTCTACATATGATAACCCGATCATATTTTTATTTCTGTATATAGACATTAGGTAGTTGTTTTTCTTGTTTTCTAAAAGTGAGCCATCAAGTACAGTACCCGGTGTTATAACTCTTATAACATCCCTTTTTACTATTCCTTTTGCCTTAGCTGGATCCTCTAGCTGCTCACCTATTGCAACTTTGTACCCGTTTTCTACTAATTTTGATATATATGAATTGGCAGAATGGAAAGGTACTCCACACATTGGAGCTCTTTCTTCTAAGCCACATGCTTTTCCAGTAAGTGCTATTTCAAGAGTTTTTGAAGCTATTATCGCATCATCAAAGAACATTTCATAAAAATCGCCCAATCTATAGAATAGTATACAGTCTTTGTATCTATCTTTTGTTTCCATATACTGTTTCATCATGGGCGTAAGTTTTTTTCTATCTACTTCCATCTTATTCCTCCATTTCAAATTATTATTAAATCAACTACTTTGTATTTTTCTTTTATCAAATATTTTTTCATCGTTCATTTGACTAAAATTTTGTCTCATTGTTTTATTATACCATATTTTTTTAAAGTTACGCAGTATAACTCTATCCTTCAAATGTAATTGAAAACATTCTTTCTTTCGTGTAAAATTAAATGGTGTTTTATTTTTTACGTGATAGATATTTTTGAGGGAGGTTTTGTTTTGAAAAAGATAGTTTATAATATGGATCTTTGTAATGCTTGTTTTAAATGTCATGCAGCTTGTGCAAAGGTTCATTCGGATAAAGAAGGACTTAGTTGCAGAAAAATGAAGAGAGTTGAAAATCCTGTTACCAATTCTTTTAGATTGATTACAGAGTCTTGTAGACACTGTGAGGACCCTACTTGTATGAATAACTGTTCTCACGATGTTTTTTCTGTGGATCCAGAAACTGGTTTTGTCCTTACAAATGATGAAAATTGTATCGGATGTCAGATTTGTTCTTTTGTATGTCCATTTGATGTACCTAAGTTTTCAAATGAAAAAATAGTAAAATGTGATGGATGTAATGACAGAGTAAAAGCTGGACTATTACCTGCATGTGTAGAGGCATGCGAATCTCACGCATTACGTTTAATAGACTGTAAATAAAAAAAGAAGCTATTTAATCTTCTCTCCAGGATCAGACGCATTTAGTATTTTTTGAAAATGTAGTAATATGAGCGTCTTCCATTGTCGAGTGCGATTTAAATAGCTTCTTTTTTATTACAGTTTATTAAATTGTAATTCGTGAGATTTTTTATTTTAAAATAATTGCTATTAATTTGTTACTTTTCTTTTTTTATATTTTAAATCAGCAATCCTTGATGCATGTTATTCTTCGGCAATGCATTGTAAATTTGTTTACCATAATTAAATAGCTTCTTTTTATTACAGTTTATTAAATTGTAATTCGTGAGATTTTTTATTTTAGTGTTATTTTCCTCAGATTTTTCATTTGGTTTTTTATATTATAAGTTATAATATAGTTATAGATAATATTTTATTAAACTAAGCAAGAACACTCGTGACTTTAGTCATGGGAGGTTCAGTCCTTATAGAAAGGAGTTTTTCCTATGAAGCTTATGTACGATGAAGAGATTTTATACAAAGTTATGACGGATCAAGTTTTACCAAATGTGTTTAAAGAGATTTATTCAATTCCTAATCATTTAATTCTAGCAGTTATTCAAAAGATAAATAATGTATCATTTAATCAAAATTGTATAATTTCTATAAATAATGAAGGACTTTTGTTTGGATTTATGAGTAAGTTAAAGGTCGATAAGGCAACTGATTATCATTTCTTTAAATTTAAAGATATGCAGGGAATTGCTTTGAAAAATGGTATTTTCGGTATGAAGATAATTATCCAATTTAAGAGCGGAACGAGATATCAATTATATGTAAGTAAGAAAAGTAACAATAATCTACCAAATCAAACAGAAAATCTAGGGTATATTATTTCTGTACTTGCAGCCAAAAATTTAAATGATATGAGTAGCAAGAAGTACAGTGGAATAAAGTGGGAAAATAGAAAGTCGTCGTTTGCCTATGTTTCTACTTTAATATTGGCTCTACTAATTCCAATCTGTTTTATAAATCGTATAAAAAGTACTTTGCTTTTCACTGTTATAGTTGTAGCTGTTTGGATTATACATTTCGTATTGTTTTCTGCACTTGCAACTTCTAGTGAAAAAAGAAAGAATAAAAAATTTACAGAGGAGTACAATAAAATTATTGAAAAGTATAATGAGTCAAAAGATGATTACCAATTATACTGTGATTTAAAAAGTATTTTAAATCATCCTCGTACTAAAGACGCTAAAAATGCATATTATTTATCACTGTCTACAGCAGCGTCAAATATAGGATATTTTAATGAATCTCTAGATTATTTGGATATGGTCGAATATTTAGAGGGCGATATTTTGAATAAAGCTGTTAATCAGCAGAGAGAGGATATAAAAACACGAATATATAATCAAAATAAGTAAATAATTTTCGTGTTTTTGTATGAATTTATTTTGAATTTTTAACAATAAAATGAATTAATTTTATTATTTTTAAGCAAAATACAAAAAATAGATGAAAAATGTTAAGATTTTTGGTATAATATGAAAAAGTGTGTGTATATTAATAATCAATTACGCATAAAACAATTTTTATTGTTTAACATATTAAAATTTTAGGAGGCTTATCTATATGAACAAAGTAGTAATAATGGATCATCCATTAGTTCAGCACAAATTAACTTTAATGAGAGATAAAAACACTGGATCAAAAGATTTCAGAGAATTATTAACAGAAATAACTATGCTTATGGGATACGAAATAACAAGAGATCTTCCACTAGAAGAAGTTGAAATAGAAACTCCACTTGTTAAGACTAAAGCTAAAGTAATAGCTGGTAAAAAATTAGGTATCGTTCCAATATTAAGAGCGGGATTAGGAATGGTAGACGGATTACTTTCATTAGTTCCAGCTGCTAAAGTTGGTCATGTTGGTCTATACAGAGACCCAGAAACTTTAAAACCAGTTGAATATTACAGCAAATTCCCTAAGGATATAAACGAAAGAGATATGATAGTTGTAGACCCAATGTTAGCTACTGGTGGTTCTGCAGTTGCAGCTATAGACGTTGTTAAAAGAGAAGGAGCTAAAAGTGTTAAATTAGTTAACTTAGTAGCTTCTCCAGAAGGAATAGCAGAAGTTCACAAATATCATCCAGACGTTGATATATTTGTAGCAGCTCTTGACGAAAGATTAAATGAACATGGATACATATTACCAGGTTTAGGAGATGCTGGAGATAGATTATTCGGAACTAAATAACAAAGACAAGAGTATATCTGCTCTTGGCTCCAGGCTTCAGCGCCCCACACTGTTAGAGTAACACATTTAGCAGTTGTGGGGCGCTTGCAGTATTGTCGCTTTTGAGCAGATATATCTCTTACCCCAGTTTGTTATTCTGGTACAAGAAAAGACTGCTTGCATAATGATTGCTCGCATCCATTTTTTATTTTGTTAGTTGTTGTTTATTATATAATTTCTCAGAAATATCTTCTATAAAATCCACTAACTCTAATTTATCTAAAAATTTTTTATTTATTCCATCTATACCTAAATATGCATCGCCAATTTGAGTATTAGCCCAATCTATATAGCATTTTCTTATACTTTCTACTTCATCATCATTATCAGATAAAATAAGCCCATCTATGGTAAAAAGTATCATTTGTGTATCATCAGAAATTTCTGCAACTCCATTATTTAAATTGTATACTGTTATACCACCTTTCCCATAAATAGAAAATATCTCCTCTTCAGACATAAATTCAATTGGATAGCCTAGTGCATCCCCTACAGCTCCACCTAAAATACATCCTTTAAATCTATTTAATAGCTTATTCATTTATTACCACCTACATCGAAATAATATTATATTCTTATTATATTATATAAATCACTAACTTTTAAAGCAAAACATATCTATTAGCGAATTTACTTTCTTTTTCTCAGTTTTAAACTTGCTGCAAAATAAAGAAGGGATGCCACAGAATTCTGCGACACCCCAATTTATATTATTCTGCTGCTGTTTCAGCTTTTTTCTTTCCTGATATCATTGAGTATATAACCATTAGTGCAACTATACCTACTAAAGCTATTGTTACTCCATTTCCTCCGAAGAACTGCTGTAGTTTTCCAAGAACTATACCAACTACTGCGAAGTCTGCATCTGAGAATGTTGAGTTTGCAACACCTAAGTTACCTAATACTGGTAATAATCCAACTGGTAGGAATGATATTAATATACCGTTGAAGAATGCTCCAAGTATAGCACCTCTTCTACCACCTGTTGCGTTACCAAATACCCCTGCTGTTGCACCACAGAAGAAGTGAGGAACAACACCTGGTATTACTATTGTAAGTCCCATAGCACCTAGTGCGAACATTGATACTATACCACCTATAAATGAACTTATGAATCCAACAAGTACTGCATTTGGAGCATAAGGGAAAACTATAGGACAGTCTAGTGCTGGTCTTGAATTTGGAACAAGTTTTGTAGCTATTCCTCTGAATGCTGGAACTATTTCGTTAAGAACAAGTCTAACACCGTTCTGGATTAGTATGAATCCTGCTGCGAATTTTAATGCCTGCATCATTGAGAATACTATAAAGTTCTGTCCACCAGATAAGTTTGTTTCAACATACTCTGCACCTGCTGCTATTGCAACTACTATGTAAAGTATTAACATTGTTATTGATATAGAAACAACTGAATCTCTAAGGAAGCTTAAAGATTTTGGTACGTTCATTTCTTCTGTTGATTTAGAGTTTTTACCAACTGCTCTACCTATTAATCCTGCACAAGCGTAACCAACTGATGAGAAATGACCTAATGCAACTGAATCATTTTTTGTTACATCTTTCATAAAAGGCTGACACATTGCTGGTGAAAGTACCATTATTATTCCAAGTGCTAAAGCTCCTGTAAATACTAACTGTACACCTGTCATTCCTGATACTGAAAGTATAACTGCTACCATACAAGCCATGTATAATGTAACGTGACCTGTTAAGAATATATTTTTGAATTTTGTAAATCTAGCTATTAATATATTAGCAAGCATACCAAATGCCATTATAAGTGCTGTTGCCTGACCGTAGTCCTTAATTGCAAGTGCAACTACTGCTTCATTGTTTGGTATTACCCCATTTATATTGAATCCATACTGGAACATCTCACCAAATGGTGCTAATGATGCTGATATTACGTCTGCTGATGCAGATATTACAACGAAACCAACCATTGCTTTTAAAGTAGCTTTTACTACATCTTCAAATGCTTTTTTCTGAAGTAAAAGTCCTACTAAAACTATAATCCCTACTAGAACTGAGGGCTCCTGTATAAAATCGACTATATCACCTAATATTCCGTTCATATTTTCCTCCTTTGTTAATCAAAGCTTATTGCTTTTTAACAACCAATCCCTTTATTTATTTTTCTTAGTATCCTATTTTTTCTTTTATTTTAGCTTTTAATTCATCTCTATCTAAAAGAGAATCTAAAACTATAAGATTTGGAAGATGAGAAGCACTTGCTTCTAAGTCTTTTCCTGTTACGAATATTTCAGCCTGATCTGCTGTAGCATCAGCTAAAGAGTTGTGAGATGCCTGATATTCTGAAGAAGCACCTAATTCATTTAATATATCTGTTATATTCATTTCCACCATAAAACTTGATCCTAATCCTGATCCACATACTGCCATTATTGTTTTCATATTACATTACCTCCATAATTTCTTTTTCATTGTTTGAATTTAATATTTTTTCTACTTTTTCTTTGTTCATACATATTTCAGCTAATTTTTTTATTGTTTCTATATGAGAAGAACTATCTACAGCTGTTATTGTGAAGAATATTTTTATAGGTTTTCCTAAAAAATCTACTTCTTTGTTAAGCTTTAATACACATAAATCAGTTTTTAATGCTCCATCTTCTGGTCTTGCATGAGGCATTGCTATATGGTCTGCTATGCAAAAATATGCCCCAAACTCCTCTATTTTTGATAGTATTGCATCGTAGTATCTATCTTCTATAGAGCCATTTTTAACTAATTCATCACAAGATAGTTTTATAGCTTCTTCATAGTTTTTAACTTCATCTATTACCTTTACTATCATCTTTCTATCTCCTGACTTTTAAACCATTATTTTTAGATCAAAATATTTTTCTGCGTTCTTAAATTTTTCTGCATTATTATTTTTAGTTAGTATATTGATTAACTCAATTAGATTCTTATTTTCATCTTTGTTCGCTAAAACAACTATGGACTTAATTCTCACCTCTGAGTTATCACCAAAATAAATTTCATTCTTTAAAGTCAACATTGATACTGCATTATTTACAACATTCTTATTAGAAGCGTGGACAAATGCTATCTCTGGAATAAATACCATATATGTTCCAAGGTCTTCTATAGCCTTTATCATATCGTCTACATATTCTTCTTTTATATCTCCAGATTTTATAAGTGGTTTTGATGCTTCTGCTATTGCATCTCTCCAGTTATCTGCATCGTATAAAAAGGCTGCATTGCTCTTTTTAATGATTTCAGCAACTGATGATACTTTATCTCCCTTATATTTAGAAACAAGATATTCACTACTTTTTTCATAGACGTTATTAAATGCAAGTTTTTTAAGCTTTAAAACGTCATCTATATTAAGCATAGGGTTAACTTCAACATATTCAATATCTGTATTTCTTATAGGAACAGTGGAAATTATAATATCAACATCCTTATTTTTTAACTCGTCCTCTAAGTTATTTAATCTGCAGACACCTTCAACCTGTATCTGAGGAAGCATAACTTCCATTCTCGCACTTAGAAGTCCTGCTGTAGCTAGTCCACTGTTGCAAACTATTAAAGCTTTTGTATCAAATATTTCTTGAGTTTTTCTTTCAAAGGCTGCTCCAAAGTGCATAGCCATGTAAGAAACCTCGTCGTCAGGAAATTCTACCCCGATTTCACTTTCGTATTTTTTCATAACATCTTCTGTTATTTGGTAAATTATCCCCAACCTCATTTTTATATCTTCTTTTAATGGGTTTTCAATCTTAAAGTTGTTTTGCATTCTGTACATTGCCACGCTGAAATGCATTACAACTGAGTTTACAAAATCAAAATCATTTGAATAATCTATTCCTGTGTATTTTTCCATGTCCTCGATTATTCTCATTGCTAGATATTTATTACTATCCATCTTTACATCAGATTTATCATTTATAAAACTCATGACCTTTGCACTTTTAAACCACTTCATCAGATAGCAAATCTCTTTTTTATCATTTGTCTTATCGTCAAAAGCATCTTGTATAGCCTCGAATTCTTCTTCTTGCTCTTTTTCATGTATGTATTCTTCGCTATAATTAAAGTTTGAATACTCTCCCATTCTCATAAAGCAGTACATTATAATGATAATTAATTCTTTAAATGATGTATCTGAGTACTCAAGAGAAAGTTTATTTTCTACCTTGTGTATTCTTTCTTCTATATCATTTTTTACAGAATCAAAATCATCTATAATCATTTTTAGAAGTTTGTAATTGTCTGCATTTGAAATCTTATAGTATAGATTGATAAAGGCATATCTTACATCCTCCTCATCTCCCTCTATACAAGTTCCAACATAAGCTTTAGAAATTACATTAATTCTTAGATTATTCAATATCTCTTTAGCTTTCTTTAAATCTGATACAACTGTATTCTTACTTACTGAAAGCATATTTGCCAATTCCTCAACTTTACTATTTCCTATCAAAAGATTTATCGCTATGAAAATTACCCTATCCTCTGGCGAATTGATTTCCACACAATCGAAAATTGATGAAAACGTCAATATATCTCTTTTTCCTTTAAATTCCAACTTGATACCGTATCTTGGCGTTCTAACTAAGGAAATTTTCTCATTATCCTTCAGCGTATATTCTATATTATCCAAATCGTATCTAATTGTTCTTACACTAACTTTAAATTCTTTTGATATTTCATTTATCGTTGTATAATCTTTTTTATTATATAAGTATTTTAAAATACTATTTTGTCTTTCGTTTAATGTGATCACTTTACTTCATCTCCTAGGATTATTATATCTTTATTATAAATATCGAAGTAATTTGCCGCAATTATAAACTTTTTCCTTCATTGTGGCAAATAAAACACAAAAGTGCCACATTAAAAATCGTTTTCAGCACAATTTCTTGCAAGTATATCATCTATTTACCTATAATTTTGCGTTGATTTGAACTTTACATAATTCTTTATAAAAACTTTTATATATAATTTTTCATAAAAATTTGCATAAAAAAAGATGTACCAGACAATTTTCTGATACATCTCGTGTTACCAGTAATTTAAATTGGACAAGAGAAATAACTGCTCTATGTCGACAATTCCGCAAGCGTCCCATATCCTATAAATGTGTTAAATAATAGGATGGGGCACTGAGGACTGGAGCACAGAGCAGTTATAATCTTATCCTTTTTATAATCCTTCTACTATCCATTCTTTTTTTATCTGCCAAAGTCCAGCTTGTATGCCATTTTTAGTGACATCCTCGCCATTTTTTAACTTATCTTCATTTCTAAAAAGATTTTGCCAACTATCCATCACTTCCCTTTTCAAATCAGGATAAAAGTTAGTCAACATTATCTTAGTTTCTAACACTCCATAAGGAGCAATTTTTTCCCTAAAAGCAGCTTCTTCTTTTTCGTCTTTTCCTAAATACTTCAGACACATAATCCTATTCCAATCTCTAACATCGAAAAGAACTACTTCATCTAGTGGAACTTCTAATTTCAATACATTTCCTCCATTTGCTTGGTCTACGTTATATAGATCTTTAAAGGCCCAATAAGGATACTCAGCTTCTTCTGGTTTTTTAGCAAATCTACCAGCCTCATTTACAAACCATGAATACGCAGTTGTAAATACAGCAGCACTTTCTACATACTTCTTTTCAACATATTTTTTCTTAGAAAAACATACTCCATCTTTTTTTATCGCTTCTATAACAGGATCTGCCTGAAGTGCATACAAAGTTATTTTATTATTTGAGTAATCCATTCTTCCTTCGCCTCCCAAATATTTCCGTAGCAAGCATTGCTATTTGCCTTTACATTTTCGTCAAATAATCTTGCCCAACTACTCATGATTTCCATTTTTATCTGTGGGTAAAATCTACTCATATACGCTTGTGCATCACTTACACCATAGTCCGCTAAAAGCTGTCTATGTCTTTTAGCATCGTCTTCATCTGCTGGAATATATGAATAGTTTAAAATCATTCCCCATTTTTCTATATTTACATGAGTTATCGTACTCGGATCTAACTCCAGTTCTAGTATCACAGAATTTTCGTCATTCATCATTGTAGCATCTTTTTTGAAAGATACCCAAATAGGATAACTTACATCTTTAGGCTTATCCTTTGAAAGTGGACCGCTTCTCGATAACCAATCGTACACTTCAAGTACTAAATCTGCATGTTCTTGCAAATCTTTCATTATATAATCTTTTCTTGCTATATATCTTCCGTCTTTTTCTAACTGTTTAAGAACATCTTTATTTTGCTTTGTCCATACCTTTATCTTTTCCATAACTATCAAGTTCCTTTATAAAATATCTATATTTAAGATATTCTATAAATTATATTAAATTCCTTCAAAAATTTTTTATTGATTTTTTATTTTTTATACATCTTTTCTTTTTAAAATAATATTTTCTATTGATGCAAATATCACTGTAAATAAAAACGAGGTTATTAATATTTTTGCAATTATATCTACGCCAAAACCACCAGGCTTTAATGCACTCATACTATATATTACTAACGAATATGGAATGGTAAATGCTTTTTCTGCCATAACAAATCTAAGTCCTAATATAGATAAACATACTGAAATTCCAACAGGTACTGCAAAATTCTTTACATTCATAGAGATAAATAACTGTACCGCTGCTACAGATATTCCAGCAACGGCTCCAAGAGAAATCCACTGTATCAATTCTTTAGGTATATTTGAATCCAATCCCACTATTTTCCCACCGATTATATAAAATATTGCAACCATGATCTGTGAAAAACATATTAAAATTGTCGCTGATACAAGTTTTGATATAATTATATTTCTTCTTTTTATTGGAGCTGCTAAAATTTTATTCCAATTTGAATTTTCATGTTCTAACTTACACAAATAAGAGCAAATTAATGCAATTGATGCCGGAAAGAAAAAGTAACTATAAAACAAAGATACCTGAGTCCAAAGACTGTACCATTTATTTTGAAGTACACCTATATTCATATAATAATTTCCGGTACCCATGAAAACAGCAATCAATGGAATTATTATCAAAACAGGGACTATACCACTTCTTTTTAACTTTATAATTTCTGATTTTATACATCTAAAAAGCATATTCTACACCTCTTTTCTATTGAAAAATATCAATCCGACAACTATCAAGAATAGGCTAAATACCATAACAATTCCTATTGTACCCAAATCAAATGGTAATACTTCAAATCCTGTTATTCTTTTAGTACCCATAATCATTCTCGCAGGAATTAAATCCATATAATAATAGCTTGGAATAAACATCGCTATATTTCTCGGAAACAGCATAGATATTATTCCCAATAATCCTAAAAGTAGTCCAGAACCAACACCATATACCTGATTTTTTATAGAAATACAAACTAATAAAAATATCGCTATAAGCATTGTATTTACTACTATTACAGCAAGTATAGATTGTATCATTAGTGAAACTGGTACAGCTTCAAAGAAGTCAGAGAAATATGTAGCTGCAATAAACCCTAAAAACTGTACTAATGTACATAAAGTAGCTACTATTTCGCAGTACACAAATTTTGATAAGTATAAATTCGCTCTACTCTGTCTAGTAAGTAAAATCTTTAAGGTTGCTCCTCTGTGCTCTATTTCAGATACTTTAGATGCTGTTATAGATAAGAAAATTGGTGAAAGTAGTGCGTTTATCTGTGCTATCGAAGTCAAACCATATAGCCACATATCACTAGGAGATGTTTCCCCTCTAGAATAAAAGTTATTTGATACAGACATAGTCCACACTACTGTTACCAAAGTAAACAACAATGCTATGATAAGCACCTTTTTCTTTTTCATCTTTTTAAATTCAAGATATGTCCCTTTTAATATATTGACTCTCATTATATCCTCACCTTCTTACCTGTTAAATCAAGGAATATTTCTTCTAAGCTCTTTTTAATTAACTCTATTCTATAAACCTTTAATCCATTTTCTACAAATATTCTATTTATCTCTGCAATTTTATCATCACTTAATTTTTCTAACATTAATCTACTATTTTCTATTTTTGAAGCTATTTTTCTATCGTTTAATATTTTCTTTGCCAAAGCTAAATCAGAAATATCTATTCCTATCTGCTCTCTTCCCTTTTCTTTTAATACGGATATTTCATCTTCAAATATTATCTTTCCATCTTCTATCACTGCAATATCATCGCATATATGCTCTATTTCAGATAGTATATGACTAGAAATTATTACTGTCATTCCGTATTTTTCTGGTAATGTCTTTATTAAATTCCTTATTTCTATTATCCCAGCTGGATCTAGCCCATTTATAGGCTCATCTAGTATCAATATACTTGGATATGAGATTAGAGCCATTGCAATTCCTAGACGCTGCTTCATTCCAAGAGAATAATCTTTTACTTTTTTATTTCTGCTATCGTAAATATTTACTGTCTTCAAAATATCTGGAATATTTTCATCTGATACATTCATCAAATTCCGCATTATTTTCATATTTTCCATGCCTGTAAGATGTTCGTAGTATGCTGGATTTTCTATAAGAGAGCCTACATTAGATAGAATTTTACTTCTATTTTTTTCGTTCATCTCCATTCCCATAATCTCTATACTTCCTCCACTAGGCTTGATAAGGCCTAACAGCATCTTCATAGTAGTACTTTTCCCAGCTCCATTTGGCCCAATAAGTCCATAAATTCTCTTCTCTCTTATATTTAGATTTGCACCCTTTACACTGTAAAAGTTTTTATATTTTTTATCTAGATTGTTAGTTTTTATTATGTATTTCATAAAAATCGACCTTTCTTTTATTATTTTCTTTAGTTTAATTATATGATTTAATAATTTATAGAAAAATCGATTAACCTTACAGTTTATATGTCTAACCTTACAATTTTGTAACATAAAAAAAGAAGGCCTATCCAATCTTTTTTACCATTAAAGTCTAAAAAGATTGAATATAACCTTCTATATACTCATATTTCTTATTGTATTTTTTCAAAATGTTGGTAATCTTTGCTATTCTTCCAATTACCTCCCCATTTCCATCCTCTAGATGTAAATGCTTTATAGCAAGCATCACCTTTTTTAATCATTCCTTTTACATTCTTACTTCTATCTGCATAAGGTTTGCTAATACTTGGATATACCTTACCATTTTTTACTTGAGGATTATATAGAGGATTTATATCAATAGCTACACCTTTACCATGTTTTGAAAGAACCTTAGTTCCAGCTATTAATCTGTAGCAGAAAGAAGATGTATTATTATCTTTCATAGATGATTCATCATCTGCCTTATACTCATCAATCATTCTTATTTTTTCAATAGGATACTTAGCCTTGTATAAATCGTTGAAAATACTGCAAATATCATTGGCTACTGATTTATTTACTATTAAAACACCATCTGTATGAGCTTTATTATCAAATCCCCAATATTTTACATTTACTCTTCTTAAATCATCATATTTAATCCCAATTGCGTTATCTGGCATAGATAATCCCTTCATCTTATTTTTAGTTGACTGATCTAAAATTAAAGGCTTAAAATATTCAACTGTAACAGGTTTATTAGGTTTATTTGTTTCCGTTTCTACCTTACCTACATTTACTATATCTTTCCCTTTTAATATACTATTATCTGAATTATTTCCGACAAATGCTATTCCGTTATCTTTTGCAAGTAAAGATACAGTAAGAGCATCTATAAGTGCAGTTCCATTAGCACAATATAACTTTTTAGAATTAGGATAAAACTTATTTAGAATAGCTCTATTAGTCTTATATCTGTCGTTGCCAGCTAACCTTTTTGCTGAGTATGCAGCCTGTAATTTATTTGATGCAACTGTACTTCCTCCTATTACATAGTACTCTACTCCATTTTTCTTTTCTATGCTAGGATTATTTCCGTCTGTAAGTATTATTGGAGCTCCTTCTCGTGCTGCAGCAGAAGAAATAGACATTGCATCAGCTTCTCCTTTAAATCCATTCACTACAAATGCCTTGTCATAATTTCCTATTAAATCAGCTACCTTTTGCGATGTTTCTATTCTATTACTTCCCTCTATTCTATTTACTACCTTTCCACTAGCTATCAAGCTAGCTTCTACTTTTTTTGATATTGCTGCATCTCCACCTATTATATATACATTAGATGCTGAAGATATCGCCTTTAAACTTTGTTCTGGAATATCATCTTTTCTTACAGGGATTATAGGAGCATTTTTTGCACCAGATAATCCAGATGCTGACAATCCATCTGCCAATGAAATGGTAGAGTTTACAAGTATTACTGTATTATAACTACCAACCTTTTCAGATATTTTTAATGCTGTATCGTATCTATCTTTTCCTCTAATAGTTTCTATTTGAGTGGCTTCAGATAAATACGGTAAACTAACTGAACATACCATTATTGAAGATAAAAGTACTGTTAAAAATTTTTTGTTTAATTTCATTTTTCCTCCATCCACACACTTCTTTTTAAGCAAAATTTTTCACTTAATTATTGAAGTGCATTATGTACGATATTATCATGTATTATTTTTATAAAATATATCCTATATAATATTATACCATTTTATATACAATTTATGTATTACCGTTTATGTCTAACTCTCAACTTAACTCCTAAAGATTCAGCCAATTCTCTAGATTTTTCTATTTCTTCTGGAGTAATCTCATCAACTACAGAAAATGCTATATTTATTCCACAATCTCTGCATTCTTCGGCAAATTTAAGCATAGCCTCAAAAGACTGTTCTCCAAACTTAGGTCTAGTTACTCTGCAATAACTTTCCTTATCTGGAGCATTTAAACTTATTGATACAGAGTCTATACAATCTTTTATACATTCAGCTGTATTTTTTTCATGAATAAGATCTCCAAGTCCATTTGTATTTATTCTTGTTTTTATATCAGCTTTAGATTTTATATATTTTGCTGTTTCTATAAGGTCGTCCATTCTCATCATAGGCTCCCCAAATCCACAGAACACTATTTCTTTGTAATCTTTTAAATCAAATCTTTCTAAATCTTCTTTTATTTCTTCCATAGATGGATCGTGATCTAACCATAAACTATTGTTATTTCCTACTGTTTCATGTTCATCTCTTACACAGAAAACACATCTACATGGGCATTTATTTGTAAGATTCACATAAAGACTTTCTCCTATTGGGTAGAATATTGTCATCATAATTTATCACTCCTATTTCATTATCTTAAAATTATTAATTATAGAATTAATTTTTATCAATTATTTTTTATAATTCTATTATACTATAACTTCTTCAAACGTTTCAGATAATAGTACAATATTGCACTCATTATTAAGATTGTACTCATACAAAATAAATATCTTTTCTTTTTCTTATTTTTTCAAATTTCAAAATGTATAGAAATCGTTTACTTTTTATATTATAATTATTATAATAAGTTTTAAACAATTTATAAAATATGTATAAGTAAAATAATTTTGGGAGTTGATTACAATGAAATTTAACAAATTCAATGCAAACCAGATTAGAGAAATAAATAAAGGTCTTAGTTCAGGTCTTGATGTTTCTGTTTACAGAGATGAATGTTTTGACAGTGAACAGATGAGAGAAATAAGACTTGGATTAAAAGCTAATCTGGACGTTTCTATTTATGCAAAACCTAGCTTTGACAGCAAAGATATGCAGACTATAAGAGAAGCGTTAGAAAACGGAAACGATATATCTAAATATTTAGAAGAAGGATTTTCTTCTCAGGAACTTTATTGGATATCAAAAGGTTTAAAAGAAGGTTTTGATGTTTCTATTTACGCAAATAAAAAATTCGACGGATATAAAATGGCAGAAATATTTGGAGCTTTAAAATCAGGACTTGATTTATCTCCATTTGATATAGATGCTTTATCAGAATATCAGTTACAGCAGGTTATACTTGGGCTTAGAGCTGGTATAGATGTTTCTTCTTATGCTGATCCTTCAAATGAGCATATGTTTGAAGACAGAGTAAAATTAGTTAGAGAATGTGTTGGAAATGCACTTGCATCAGGAGAAAATGTAACTCAGCAGCAGCTTAATATAATAGCTCATTACAAAAATGATGGACTAGATACTACAGCTTGGGAAAACTACAAATTTGATAGAGATAGATTAGAACAGATAGTAAAAGGTCTTGAAAAACACGTTGATGTAGATGTATTTGCAAAACCTAAATTCTCTAAAGAGCAGATGTACGAAATAAGACATGGTCTAATGGAAGACTGTGATGTTTCTGTTTATGCAACTACTGATTTCAATGCAGAACAGATGTGTGAAATAAGAAAAGGTCTTAGAATAAACCTTGATGTTACACCTTATGCTACTCCAGAGTTCAACATGCATCAGATGTATGAAATAAGACAGGCTATAAAAGAAGGTTCTGATGTTACACTTCTTGCAAATACTGCTTTTGATTTCCAGCAGATGAGAGAAATAAGAAAAGGTCTTGCTGAAAAATTAGACGTTTCTGTTTATGCAGATCCTGAATTCTCAGCTGATAAGATGTACTATCTATACAGAGGTATGAGTGAAGGATTTGATATGGCTAAGTATGTAGACTTCAATGAAGATCAGTTAAAGAGAATCGTTTCTGGTTTATTTGAAGCATTAGAAGTATGTAAGAAAAAATATGGAATTACAAATTAATTAGTATATAAAATTACCCTGAACTTTTGTTCAGGGTTTTTTATGCAAAAGAAAAACACCTTTTCAGGTGTTTTCTTTTACATTATTCTTGGGGAGTAACTATATAACAAATAGCTATTAATATTTAATGTATCTTAATATCATTCACTATCTTTTATTTCTTCATTTATGCTGCTGATAAATGATATTTTGTTTTTATTTTTGCCTTATCAAATGCAAGTCCTACTACTATAAATACTATTGCACTTCCTAAAGGCTGTACAAATCCTACAATACTCATTACAAATGCCGCCTGCATACTACCTATCATAATTCCTTCTGCAAGCATATAAAGTACAGTTCCTACTATTCCTGCTATTAAAGTTGCTACAATATTTCTCGTATTTATTATCTTTTCTGTTTTGTTTGTAAAGAAAAGTACTAATATTGGTTTTATTATCATTGTTGGTATAGCCCATATAGCAGCTCCTGTTGCTATATCAGCAAGTCCTGCTCCTATTGCAGCTGCTGCCATTGCATATGGTGTTGGAAGTAATACTGCTGCTAAGTAAATAAACGCATCCCCTACATGTACATATCCTCCATTTCCTCCAACTGGTATATGAAGGATGTAGGCTGTTGCTAAAAATACTAAAGCTGCTAATAATGCTGCCAGTACAATTAATCTCGTTTTTTTGTTTGTTTCTTCATTGCTCATTTTTTTATCCCCCTCGGTAAAACAATTATTCCTAAAACAGTATAAACTGTTTTCTTCTATGCTTATATAATAACTTATATCATACAATTTTGAAATATGTTTGTATAAATTTCTTTATTCTCTATAATTGTATGATTACATTAATTTTGTAAGCATACAATTTCACAAAATATATTTTATGTAATTAATTTTAGCGCATGAAAAAAGGTCGTAGCATTTAGCTACAACCTATTTTTTATCGTTTTAAGAGTCCCTACTTGTAAATTCTATAGTGAATAACACCGCATTTCCTCTGTTTGTCATTTTGTACTCAAATCCATGCTTAGCAAGAATCTGACTTGTTAAATAAAGACCTAGTCCACTTCCTCCAGTTTTTCTAGAGCGAGATTTCTCAACTCTAAAGAATGGATTAAATATATTTTTAAGAGATTCATCAGAAATTGTTATTCCAGTATTTTCAACTTCTAATATAGAAGGTCTAAATCCTCTTTCTATAAATCTAATATTTATATTCTCTCCTTCTGGAGTATATTTTATAGCGTTATTTATGATGTTATACAATGCCTTTGAGAATTTATCCTTATCAGCATTTATTTTTGCATCACTACTAATTGCAACTCTAGTCTTTAAATTTTTCTCGTCTATAAGAAATTCCTGTCTTTTTAGGATAACCTCTACAAGTTCTTTAACATTAAGTCTTGTTGGTTTAAAGGATGCAGACATTATATCTGTCTTAGAAATTTCAATCATTTCATTTACCAGATCTTTAAGCTCTTGAGTAGATGTATATGATTCCTTCAGATATTTATCTCTATCCTTATATTTACCAATATTGTATATCATACCTTCAAGTTGCCCACTTATTATCGTTATAGGAGTCTTTAGCTCATGAGATATAGTCGCTATAAATTCTCGCCTATTCTCTTCCTCTCGTCTCTCTTTTTCAATTATCTCTATAAGTGGCTTAGTAATTGTATTGGAGTATATATACGCACCCAAAATACCAATCAATATCGCAGCAAATATCGTAAACGGAACTAAATTTCTAAGCACCTTATTCGCCTCATTAATAGGCTGCAATGGCATAATTATGTCCAGAACACAGCTTTCATCCATTTCTTTAATATTTACCTCTGTCGATAATCTATACTCGCTGTTTAGGCTATTCATTAAATATTTACTGTATTTTAGAAAGACTACTTCATTTTTCCCATAAATTATATTCCCGTCTTGGTCTCTTAGAAGTATAGCTAAATTCTGCTCTTTAGACATTCTGTATAAATCCTCTTCAAACCGGCTTATATCCTCACTTTCAGCAGCTGCAACAGCTTGCTTTACAGAATCCTGAAGGGCTTCTATCTTATATCTGTGATAATACTTAGGCAATAGAAAATACAAC
Organism: Peptoclostridium sp. AF21-18; assembly: GCF_003478825.1. Lineage (NCBI taxonomy): Bacteria > Bacillati > Bacillota > Clostridia > Peptostreptococcales > Peptoclostridiaceae > Peptoclostridium > Peptoclostridium sp. AF21-18. The sequence goes on along the minus strand of NZ_QUGE01000006.1, from coordinate 28,798 downwards.
ATACCGTAAATCAAAAGCGCTAGAGCAACAAGTAATACTGTTGTTATAGAAAACAACTTATACTTGATGTTCATATTCCGCCAACGCTTATATATTCTTGTCAAGTGTGTATCCTATTCCTTTTACAGTTTTTATATAAGGAAGAGTTATTTTCTTTCTTATATTTTTAATATGTGCATCTACTATTCTTGTATCTCCGTAGTAGTCGTATCCCCATATGCTATCTAATAGGCTTTCTCTTGTTATTACCTGTGGGTATTTTTCTATAAGCTCTTTTAGTATATTAAACTCTTTAAGAGTTAACTCTATTACATCTCCATCTATTTCTGCTGAATATGTATCTAGGTTTAATTTTAATTTTTCAAAAGTTATAAAGTTATCACTTATTGTTTTATTACTTCTTCTCAGTATAGCCTCTACTCTTTTAACAAGTAAGTTAAATGAGAATGGTTTTGTTATATAGTCATCACACTCTATTTCAAATCCTTTTAACTGGTCGCTCTCCTGATTAAGAGCTGTAAGGAATATTATAGGTACACTAGATGTCTTTCTGATCATCTTACATACCCCATATCCATCTAGGTTAGGCATCATTATATCTAAGATTATAAGGTCATAGTTATTTTCCTTAAATTTCTGTATACCTTCTATTCCATCATTTGCTGCATCAACATTATATCCCTCTGCGCTTAGGAATTCTGTTATTAAATCCTGTATGCTAGCATCGTCTTCAATTACTAATATAGAAGAATTCATTTTATCCCTCCTTATAAATTCATACTCCATTATATTATATCACACTTTCCTCTTTTTAACTTCATTATAATTTCGAGTAATTTTCTAAATTTTACTCTTCGAAGCTTAATTAAACCTATATTTTTTAATTCGAGAAAAATTTAATATTTATAAATAAAAAAAAGAGCTTCTTGTCTATGATTATAGACCAAAAGCTCTAATATTTTCAATATATTTTAATAAAATATATTCCTTTTAAGATTTAATAATTAAATTTATTTTTTAAATATTTTTTTAATCTCTTTCTTTTTTTAACTAAAAATCTATTTTATCTATTATACCGGCCAAGTATGCCATAACAACACCGTAGTTAGTCATAGGTATTTTTTGTTCTTTTGCAGCTTCAATTCTAGATAATACATACTTTCTGTTAAACATACAGCCACCACAGTGAATTATTAAATCGTATTTACTTAAGTCCTTTGGGAAATCTCTACCAGCAACTATATCAAAAGTAAGTCCTTCGCCGATTTTTTTTCTAAGTCTGTTTGGAATTTTCACTCTTCCTATGTCTTCTTCAAGTGGAGCATGAGTACAAGCCTCGGCTATTAATACTCTAGAGTTTTCTGTTAAATTTTCTATAGCTTTAACACTTTCTCTATAATATTCTATATCGCCTTTAAAGTCTGCAAATAGTACTGAGAATGAAGTGAGTTTACTTTCTTTAGGCTTTTTATTGTATACTTCTCCAAAAATCTGTGAATCTGTAATGATTAAATCTGGAGGAGATACAAGTTTTGATATCATCGCTTCCATATTATCTGCAGTAGAGCAAAGAACTAGGCATTTGTTATCTAGTAAATCCCTTATTGTCTGAACCTGAGGAAGTATTAATCTTCCTTTTGGTGCTTGAATATCCTGTGGCATTACTAGCAGTACAGTATCTCCATCTTTTACAATTTTACCTGTTATACTTCTCATAGAATATTCTTCTGGTAAAAGTCTTATTAACTCTTCTCTTATAAACTCTATTCCTTTTTTATCAACTGCACTAGTTAATATAGGTTTTATTTTTAATTCATCTGATATTTTTTCCGTAGCAACTTTTAGTTTTTCTTCAGATATTTTATCTACTTTATTTACTACAACTAGATATGGTACTTTAGTTTTTTTTAATTTAGATATCCATTCTTTTTCAATTTCAATATCTAGTTTTACATCATTATTTTTATCATCAATTATATTTTCATCAGAAAGTACTACAATTGCTATATCTGTCTTATTCACGGCATCAAGAGTTCTCTCTACTCTCATCTGCCCTAATTCACCCTCATCATCAAATCCTGCTGTATCTATAAACACAACAGGTCCTATTCCATGAAGTTCCATAGATTTGTAGACAGGATCTGTAGTAGTTCCAGCAAAATCAGATACCAATGATATATTTTGACCAGTTATAGCATTTATTAATGAAGATTTTCCGTTGTTTCTTCTTCCATATATTCCTATGTGTAGTCTTTCTGCTCTTGGAGTTTCATTAAGTCCAGCCATATTTCTCTCCTTGTTATATGTTTTTATAGATTAATGGTGTGTCAGAAAAATACCGACACACCATATTTTTATAATTAAAATTTATTAGAATCTAAAATCTCTCTTTCCTTCATCTATTGCATTTAAGTATTTTATACAAGTTTCCTTAGCTTTTGGATTAGTTATGTTTTCTAATTCTCTTTCTATAAGGGCTTTACCTTTCTTTCTAGTATCTTCTGAAGCATAGTCATCTAAGTATTCGTTAAGAGTTAGAAGTGCATTTGGCTGGCAGCAGTTTGCTATCTGACCAGTTTTTGCAAGTGACATAAATCTATCCCCTGTTCTTCCTTCTCTATAGCAAGCAGTACAGAAACTTGGTATAAATCCACCATCTAATAACCAATTAACAACCTGGTCTAATGTTCTAGTATCGCTTACATCAAACTGAGCTGAGTTATCTTCTTCTGGTTCTGGCTCTGCATATCCACCAACACTTGTTTTAGATCCTCCACTTATCTGAGAAACACCTAATTCAAGAACTTTTTCTCTTGATTTCTGAGATTCTCTTGTAGATATTATCATACCTGTGTAAGGAACAGCTATTCTTATTACAGCAACTATTTTGTGGAATATTTCATCAGATATAGCATTTGAGAAATCATCAGTGTCTATATCATCTGCCGGACAAATTCTTGGAACACTTATTGTATGTGGTCCAACTCCCTGAGCTGCTTCAAGATGTTCTGCATGCATTAAAAGACCTACAAAGTCATATCTGTACATTTCAAGTCCAAATAGTACACCTATACCAACATCATCTATTCCACCTTCCATAGCTCTATCCATTGCTTCTGTATGGTAACAGTAGTCGTGTTTTGGACCAGTTGGATGAAGTAGTTCGTAGTTTGCTTTATTGTAAGTTTCCTGGAATAAGATATAAGTTCCTATACCAGCTTCTTTTAATTTTCTGTAGTTTTCAACAGTTGTAGCTGCTATATTTACATTTACTCTTCTTATATCTCCATTTTTATGTTTTATTCCGTAAATAGTTTTTATACTTTCTAATACATATTCTATTGGGTTGTTTACTGGATCTTCACCTGTTTCAAGTGCTAAACGTTTGTGTCCCATATCCTGAAGTGCTATAACTTCTTTTTTAATTTCTTCCTGAGTTAATTTTTTTCTAGCTATGTGTTTATTTTTTAGGTGATATGGACAGTATACACACCCATTTACACAATAGTTAGATAAATATAAAGGAGCAAACATTACTATTCTGTTTCCGTATATTTTCTGTTTTATTTCTTTTGCTAAGCTAAACATTTTTTCATTTAAGTCCTGCTGGTCACATTCTAAAAGAAGTGCTGCTTCTCTATGAGTTAACCCTTTGCAGTCTTTAGCTCTTTCTATTATAGATTCGATTAATTCTCTATTACTTTTATTAGCCTTTGCATATTCTATACTTGCAAGAATTTCTTCATGGTTTATAAATTCTTCTGCTTTTAGTGATTTTGGATCGTATTTGTACATTTTAAAGTCCCCCATTCGTAATTTAATTGCAAAATTAATTTCCTATTTTTTTATTTATTATATTAAACCAAAGATTCTTATCCTCAGTTAATAATCATTTTATTATAGTTTATAATTTCTTATTTAATCTTAAATTTTATCCTTTAAAGCTATGCAATCTCCTCTATCTTCTACTATTTCGTAGCCTATTTTTCTCATAGATTCCTTTAGCTTATTTAATCCTTCTGCTGCCTCTTCTCCATCACTTAACTTGTCGTTGTAAAGCATGTATTTTTTTCTATCTTCTTTTGGAGATAGGTTAGGCATTATTACATTTGCACCTGCTAATATTCCCTTTTCTCTACCCTGTGGACTTATTGTCCCAAGTGCAGTCGTTGCAGGTATTAGAGCCTTTGGACATAGTAATCTTAAAATAGAAATCAGTCTTAAAGTCATCTCCATTGTTCCACTTTCAAAGTTTTTAAATGGAGTATCCTTATGTGGTATAAATGGCCCTATTCCAATCATTTCGGGATTTAATTCCTTGATAAAAAGTAAATCCTCTGCTATATTTTCAAGCGTCTGATATGGAGATCCAACCATTATCCCTGTTCCTGTCTGATATCCAAGAGCTTTTAAATCTCTCAAACATCTCTTTCTATTTTCAGGATCTAGTTCAACTGAATGCAACTTGTTGTAATGTGTGTTGTCAAATGTTTCATGTCTTAAAAGATACCTATCTGCTCCAGCTTCCTTCATTTTTCTATAGCTCTCTGTACTTCTTTCACCCAATGAAAGAGTAACTGCACAATCTGGATATCTTTCTTTTATACTAGAAACAATATCGCATACAACCTCGTCTTTGAAAAATGCATCTTCTCCGCCTTGCATAACAAATGTTCTGAATCCTAGTTCATATCCATTTTCGCAGCAACTTAAAATCTGCTCTTTTGAAAGTCTGTATCTCTGGGCATTTTTATTACTTCTTCTAATACCACAGTAATAACAGTCGTTTTTACAATAATTTGAAATCTCTATCAGACCTCTTATAAAAACTCTCTTGCCGTAAATATCATCTCTGATACACTTTGCCCTTTCTGTAAGGTAATCTATATCATCTTTTTCAGAAATTGCCAAAAGCCTTACAAACTCTTCTTTTGAAAGAATTTGATTCTTCTCTAGTTTATCTATTAGGTTTTTCATTTGAATTCCTTTCGCTATTGACTATAAACTTTTTAAAATATAAAATCTAATTAATGAAATCTGAGGAGGTGCCTTTATGGAAACAAGAATAGCACTTATAGGGATAATTGTTGAAGATTTAAAAGCGTCTGATGCACTAAATAAGACACTACACGACTTTGCTCCCTATATCGTTGGAAGAATGGGTGTACCATATCCTAAAAAGGAAGTAAGTATCATTAGTGTAATCATTGATGCTCCTGCAGATGTGATTAGCTCACTATCTGGAAAGCTTGGTATGATAAAAGGACTGAATGTAAAAGTTCAGTATTCTAAAAAATAGACTATCAACAAAAATATATTTAATATATAAATTTAAATCAAAATTCTGTCTATTTTCAATAATCGTATATAAAAATCCCTGTATAGTCTGGAACAAAATCCAAATAATATGGGGATATTTTTATGTGCAAACATCGCCTTTCAACTTGGGAACAACACCCTCACCGTCAGTTCGATTTCAATTTTAGTATAACATTTGATTTTAGAATTTTCAATATTAATAAATACTTTACTTTGACTATTTAAAAATTAACTTTTATTCATTTCTATTTTAAATTACCACAAATTATTTAAATCTATATTAAAAAACTATCAATCTAACCTTTTTTCTATAAATCACAACAAAAAACGGCTAATCTTCAAAGACTAACCGTTCATTCAAATCATTTTAATCAATTTTTAATATCGCCTTTATTTCAGGTATACTTTCATTCTTTACTTTTACAATAAGCTATAAGATTTTAAAAACTATTCAAAATTATAAAAATAAGTCTCGGATTTTCTGTGTATATATTTTTACTTACTTTAAAAAGAAGATTTTATTCTGGATAGAAATAAAGGTATCGTAAAATTTTTCAAATAAATATCTATTTTAGAACGCAAAAATAATAATAAATTTTCATTCGACAATCTGGAGACGCTTCACAACTTTTAAATGTATTACTATAATATTGTGAAGTGTCGAAGCCTGGAGAATAAAATTATTATTATTTTAAGTTCTCGCTCAAAATAGAGATTTATAGAAAAATTTAAGATACCTATTTTCTATATCAGAAAAAATCTTCTTTTCTCTAAAGTAATAAAAAATGCCTCAGAAAATCTGAGACATTTTTTTCTATAATTTTATAGTTTTTAATCTTAGTGCGTTTGACACTACTGATACTGAGCTTAAACTCATCGCCGCAGCCCCAATCATTGGGTTTAGTAGCGGTCCACCAAATATATACAATAGCCCAGCTGCAACTGGAATACCAACAGTATTATATCCAAACGCCCAGAATAAATTCTGCTTAATATTCTTTATAGTTTCTCTACTCAACTTAATAGCCTTAGGAACATCTAAAATACTATTTCTCATAAGCACAATATCTGCTGACTCAATAGCTATATCAGTACCATTTCCTATCGCTATACCTATATCAGCCTTTGCAAGTGCTGGAGCATCATTTATACCATCTCCAACCATAGCGACAAATTTTCCTTCTTTCTGAAGATTTTCTATAACCTTAGCCTTCTCTTCAGGAAGAACATCAGAAACAACTGTATCTATTCCAACATTTTTAGCTATAGCTTCTGCAGTTTTTGCATTATCCCCAGTTAACATAACAGTTTTAATGTTCATCTCGTGAAGTTTTTCTATAGCTTCTCTACTAGTTTCCTTAACAACGTCTGCAACACCTATAACCGCCTGTAATTTACCGTTTATAGCTATATACATAGGTGTTTTACCCTGAGCTGATAAAGTAGCTGCTTTTTCTTCAGTGTCTTTTAATTCTGAGCCTTCACTTGCAATTAATTTCTTATTACCTATTGCAACGCTATTTCCATTTATCATAGCTTTTATACCTTTTCCTGGTATGTTTTCAAAATCTTTAGTTTCAAATATTTTTAATTCTTTTTCTTCTGCATGTCTTACAATTGCTTCTCCTAGAGGATGTTCAGAAACTTTTTCCGCAGATGCTGCAAATCCTAAAACATCATCTTTTTCAAAATCAGATCCATCTAAAAGAATTAAATCTGTAACCTCAGGTTTTCCTTCTGTAATTGTACCTGTCTTATCAAATACAACTGTATCTATTTTATATGCTGATTCAAGAGAATCTCCACCTTTTATAAGTATTCCATTTTCAGCGCCTTTTCCTGTACCTGCCATTATCGCTGTAGGTGTTGCAAGACCTAACGCACAAGGACAAGCTATAACAAGAACTGATACAAATATTGTCAAGCAGAACACTAAATCTTTTCCACCAACAAAGTACCATAAAAGAGCTGATACTATTGCAACCGTCATAACTGCAGGTACAAAATACCCTGCCACAGTATCTGCTAACTTAGCTATTGGAGCTTTTCTTGACTGTGCATCCTCAACTAATCTAATTATCTGAGATAATACTGTATTTTCTCCAGTTTTTTCGATTCTTATCTTAACAAATCCGTTTTTATTTAAAGAAGCTCCTGTTACATAATCTCCTTCTTTCTTTGCAACTGGCACACTTTCCCCAGTAATCATTGACTCATCAACATAAGTTGTTCCATAAACTACAGTACCATCTGAAGGTATCTTTTCACCAGGTTTTACAATTACTATATCGCCTTTTTTAATAGTATCTATATGAACTTCTTTTTCTCCATCTTCTGTTTCTATTATCGCAGTATTTGGCTGAAGTCCGATTAATTTTTTTATAGCTTCTGATGTCTTTCCTTTTGACTTTGTTTCAAAGTATTTTCCTAAAGATACAAGTGCGATTATTATACCAGCACTTTCAAAGTATAGCTGATGGTGATGTGCATGATCTACAGTACCATTTGCTATCTGGAAAGTAGTGTATAAACTATATACAAATGAGGCTGCTGTTCCAAGTGCAACAAGTGTATCCATATTAGGTGATCCTGAAAGTATTGCTTTAGTTCCGTTTATATAGAAGTGCTTTCCTATTATCATTATTGGAACAACTAAAACTATCTGGATTAATGCATAATTTAATAAATGAGTATCAGGACTTATTATATCTGGCAGTGACCAAGGTCCAAGTGGTGACAGTATCATAGGCCCCATTGCAACATAAAATAGTGGTATGGCTAGACACATTGTAATCACAAATTTTACAAACATATCGTGAATTTCTTTTTCCTTACTCAATCTTCTTTCCTCATCTGTTTGAGCAACAAATCCACTGCCTTCTATTTCTTCCTCTGTGTCAGTTTCTGTGTCAGTTGAAGATTTAACCTCTTCTATCTCTGATTTATCTATTATTGGAGTAAATCCTTTTGATTTCACTGCATTTGCGAAATCTTCTATTCCAACCAAATCTGGATTATATTTTACAAATGCTTTTTCTGTAGCTATGTTTACATTAGCTTCCTCTACTCCTTCTAATTTTTTCAGAGCTTTTTCAGAACCCATTGCACACGCTGCACAATGCATTCCATCTATTCTAAACGTAATCTCTTTTAAATTTGAAATTTCTCCAACTTCTTCTACCTTTTCTAATTCTTTTTTATCTATTATCGGAGTAAATCCCTTTGCTTTCACCGCATTTGCAAACTCCTCAATCCCAACTTTATCTGTATCGTATTTTACAAATGCTTTCTCTGTTGCTATATTTACGCTAGCTTCTTCTACTCCATCTAATTTTTTTATTGCTTTTTCAGCTCCCATTGCACACGCTGCACAATGCATTCCATCTATTCTAAATGTAATTTCTCTAATACTCATACTATCCTCCTCTTTCTTTACTAATTTACAATCTTATTATACCCCCTTAGGGTATATTATGAAACATATTTTTTTCTCAAAAATAATATGTTTACAATAAATCTAATTTAATTAGATAATATTCCAATCAATTTGTAAATAAATTCTCACGCTTTTCATAATATTTTATAATCATTCTTCATAAATATTTTATACTAGTTTTTACAAAAATTGTGCTATAATGTACTATAATTTAAAGAGATGAATGAAATTACACATTGAAATAAAAATTTTTTTCTTTGAAAATGATTTCAAGAAAAAAATACAATTTGAATTCCTTGTGTGACTTTCATGATTGTGATATACTTGTTAAGTTATGATATAAAGAAGGGAGCTAAACTTATGGCAAAGCATAAAATTATAAATATAGCCGTTATCGCCCATGTCGATGCTGGTAAATCAACTCTAGTTGATGCTTTTCTTTCTCAGAGCGGAATATTTAGAGCAAATGAAGAAGTAAGAGAGCGTGTAATGGATAGTAACGACTTAGAACAGGAAAGGGGTATAACAATATATTCTAAAAACTGTTCAATAAACTACGGAGACTACAAAATAAACATAGTAGATACTCCAGGACACTCTGACTTCTCTTCAGAAGTTGAACGTGTTATGAAAACTGTTGATACAGTTATACTTCTTGTAGATGCAAGTGAAGGACCAATGCCTCAGACAAGATTCGTTTTACAGAAATCACTTGAATGTGGTTTAAAACCAATATTATTTATAAACAAAATAGACAAAAAAGACCAAAGAGCTGAAGAAGTTGTTGACGAGGTATTTGACTTATTCGTTGACCTTAACGCAACTGATGAACAGTGTGAATTCCCTATAATATACGGAATAGCTAAACAGGGAATAGCTAAATTAGATATGGAAGAAGAAAGTGAAGACTTATCTCCTCTATTCAAAACTATAATAGATCACGTTGAAGCTTATCCTGATTACGATGATGAACCATTACAGCTTCAGATATCTTCTCTAGCTTACGATGACTATATAGGAAGACTTGGTATAGGTAGAGTTTATAAAGGTAAAGTACAGCCTGGACAGAATGTATGCATATGTGGTGAAGCTGAAGAGCCAAGAAAAGGTAGAATAGGTAAACTTACTGTATATGAAGGTTTAAAACAGGTTGAAACTGAAGAAGCTGGAAGTGGTGAAATAGTTGTTATATCTGGTATACCTGATATATCAATAGGGGAAACTATCTGCTACCCAGATAACCCACAGCCAATAGAAATGATAAGCATAGAAGAACCAACACTTTCTATGAACTTCTTAGTAAATGATTCTCCATTTGCTGGTAAGAGTGGTAAATTCGTTACAACTAGACATTTAAAAGATAGATTAGAAAAAGAACTTGAAGTAAACGTTGGGTTAAAAGTTGAACCTCTTGATACTACTGACGGATACAAAGTTTCTGGACGTGGAGAACTTCATCTTTCTATATTAATAGAAAACATGAGACGTGAAGGATACGAACTAGGGGTATCTAAACCAGAAGTTTTAATGCATAGAGATGAAAATGGTACTCTTCTTGAACCAATGGAAAGAGTTATCGTTAACTGCCCAGAAGTTTATTCTGGTACAATAATAAATGAATTAAACCAGAGAAAAGGTATGATGGAATCAATGGAAATGGAAGGAGATTATGTAAAAATAGAATTTATAGCTCCTACTAGAGGTCTACTTGGTTACAGAAGTGAATTCATAAACGTTACTAGAGGTGAAGGTACTCTTGTAAGATCATTTGAAAGATTTGAAGAACACAAAGGTGAAATACCTGGAAGAAGTAATGGTGTTCTAATATCTCAGGGACCTGGAACAACTATGGGTTATGCACTTAATGCTTTAAGTGAAAGAGCTACAATGTTCGTTGACCCAGGTGTTGAAGTTTATGAAGGTATGATAATAGGTATGAACTCGAGAAAAGACGATATGACTGTTAACCCATGTAAGAATAAGAAACAGTCAAATGTTCGTGCTTCTGGTTCAGATGATGCTATCAAACTTGCTCCTCCAAGAATATTCACTCTTGAAGAAGCTCTTGAATTTATAGATGAGGACGAATTAGTTGAAATAACTCCAGACGCTATAAGACTAAGAAAAAGATACCTAAACGAACACGAAAGACTACAGTACAACAAAGCTAGACAGGCTGCAAAAAATAAATAAAGATTAATATGAGGCTGTTACAATAATTTGTAACAGCCTATTTTTATATCAATCTGTTTTAAATTTACCTCTGACTAGGAGTGGGATAAATCAAAATTTATAAATTAATATCTCTCGTAGATTGAAGTCATAGACAAACTTCTCTCCAGGCTTCGACGTGCGTGTAGGTAAAGTATTTTGTTGTAATTAAAACCCACGTCTGCAGATTGTCGAGTGCGTTTTGCCTATGACCTTCAATCTACCAAGTTCGTTATTATTCCTATAAATTTTGATTTACTCCACTCTTTTCAAGTTAGTAAATTTAAAATAGATTGATATAAAATAAGGCTTATTACAACTATATTGTTAACATCTCATATTTAAAAGTTAGGACGAAGAAGCTACCAATTTATAATCTATTATCAGTTAATTATTTATATAAATATATATTTTGTTTAATTATGAAATGTTTTGATTTTATCTCTTATAAAGTATTTACATAATTTATGTTAATTTTGTATCTATTTTATCGATTTTTTTCATTTTTATTTTATATGTTTAAGTATTATACTTATAGTAAGGACAGTTTTATTATTCGATGATCCATATATTATGAAAATATCCCGACAACAATGCTTCCTTGTTACCGGGATATTTTTATGTAAAAAATATAATTACATATTCTTTTTAACTAGCGTATAGTATTTTATTATCTGTTATGTTTGATTTCAGCAATTGTGTTTTGCAGACAAGCACATATTAATTTGCAACTACTATCTGCAAACGCCTCGCATCTTTTAAATGTGTTACATAAACGTGCGAGGCGTTGAAGCCAGGAGTGCAAATAATAGTGCTTGGTTGTTTAAACACAATGCTAGAAATCAAAACAACAGTAATTTTTTCTAGAAGCTTCCACTTGAGCCACCGTAGCTACTTCCACCACCGCTACTAGATCCACCTGTGTCAGTGTTTTTAGGTCTCATAGTTCTTGTTACTGTTCTATAAAGGAAAATATCTTGGCTTTTTACAAGTTTCATATCCATTAGATAATCATCTGCTCTGCTTTCACTTCTGACAGATTTTAATTGAGATTTATACATCATCATTATAACCAATGAAATTGCACAACCTATTACTATAGATAGAGGTATCCAAACGCTATTGTTTATACCTTCCTCTTCTGTAGACTCTCCTTCAATAGGATAATTTTCCTCATCATCGTAGTTTTCTCCATAAGGATCACCTGCGACATACATTGTACCCAATTCTTGTGCATTATCTGCAAAGTTTTCAAATGCAGAGTAAAAATCATCATCTGATAAGTATGGAAGGAATTCGCCTGATAGGTAATCAAGCCCTTCTTCGTTAAATGCTTCCTTTGCAGAACCATGAGTACTCATTGCCCACTCTCTGTCCTCAGTAGCAACTAAAAGAAGTATTCCATCTCTGTTTTCTCCTTTACCAAATTTATTCTGCTCAAATAAATCATTTGCAAATTCTTGTGCACTTTTTCCATCCAGATAATCTACTGTTACAACACCTACGTCTATATTATTTTCATCGCTTATTTGTGCCAATTTAGATTTTAAACTCTCTAATTCCTCTGTGGTCAATACCTTAGCACTGTCAACTGCATACTCCATATCTCCATCTGCAAAAGATTTTTCAATAGTTTTCAAATTAAAGAATACAGAACAGAAAATCACACTAAATGCTATAAATATAGAAAGTGAAGCTTTTTTGAAATTATTTTTCCCTAAACTATTCATACAATCCACCTCCTAAAGCATATTTATAGCAAAGGCAGCTGCATAAACAACCAACGTCGCTATAATTGCATATATTCCAAAGAATTTGAAAAACTTCTTGCTGTCCATAGGCAGATTACCTACAAATTTTCCTGTCTGCGCATTCATAACAAATGTGTATTTTTCATCGTTCCAACTAGTTGTAAGCATCCAAACAGGATAAAGTGCGTACTTTGCAGAACCATTTTTAAGCCTTACAGAATTATACTCTGGGATAACTGTCGCATAAAATCCATCAACTGTTGAAGCAAGAGCATCTACTGAAGAATTCTTTATCCTATCATTTGCCCTACTAACACTATCATCCTCTGTTACATCGTATCTATCGGCCAAATAACCAGCAAGATAAGCAGTTTCAAAATCAACAGCCTCACTAATATCAAAAGGTTCTATAGACTCCATAAGCTCATCTGCTATCTTTGAAGATCCATCTACAGGAACATTTCTAAACTTCATATCACCGCTTCTAACTATAGAATAATGGCTCGTTTCTGTATAGTCATAATCTCCGTCAGACCAAAAATGCACCCTAGTCGCCTTATATCTTGCATCAGCTTCAGCATCTGCATCAAAAATCCAAAACGGAACATACATGCCCTTTATCTCATCAATATGATTCTCTTCCTTAAAAGGTTCTGGCACAAGCTTTTTACTATTAACGTGCTCTTTTAGTTTCTGTTTTGCATATTTCTTATCTAACTTAAAAGGTATAACAAGGTCTGGCTTTAAATCTCCAGCAAGCCTCCCTGTCAAAATTACAGGACTTCCACAGAATGGACAACTAGTAGCTGCTGTGTTTTCGTCTGTCACCAGCTCTCCTCCACAAGAATTACAAGTATATACGTTCATAGTCGCTTTTTCACCATCATTCCACTCTTGTCCTGCATGAGTTTCCCAACTCATATCATCTGCAACATCTTCTTTTTTTATATCAACATAGGCTTTTATATCGTCTATATCAAAAACTGTATCACAGTACGGACATTTCAACTTTTGCTTTGAACTGTCAAACTCTATGCTCCCTCCACAGTTGGGGCATTTAAACTCTTGAACATTAGGCATAGAACCACCTCTTTATCTTTCGAACTATTTTATTACTAATCATTTTTTATATCATTTTCGTCAAATCTATCTCCACATTCTGGGCAGAATTTTGGCGGATTGTGTGGATCTTCTGGTTCCCATCCACATTTATCACATCTATATAGAGGCATTCCTGCAGGTTTTTTCTTTCCACAATTTGTACAGAACTTACCTTTATTCACTGTTCCACATTCGCAAACCCAACCATCTTCAGGTTTTTTAGCTCCACATTCAGAGCAGAATTTTCCTGTATTTTTCGCTCCACAGCTACAAGTCCACTCACCTGCAACTTCATTAACACTAGTTGAGTTATTATTTTCAGCAAATTTTTTCATCTCTTCCATCTGCTGTTTTTTCTTTTCTTTAGCCATTTCAAATAAGCCGTTTACATTCATTCCTCCTGCATTTGTAGCCATTCCCATGCCCATAAATCCGGTCATTGCACCACCTTCATTACCTGCAGCAGTTTTCATTGCATCTGCCTGAGCTGAAGCTATTGTAGCGGCTGCCATTGAAGGATCTCTTAAAATAGCTGCTTTCTGAGCCTGTTTTATCATATCTGCATCTTCTTCTGGAAGTGTCACAGAATTCAAACCTATTGAAACAACTGAAATACCTCTAAGTTCTGCCCATTTTTCTGTAAGTGTTGCATTCATTGCCTTTGAAAGTTCATCAACATGAGCAGGAAGAGCATTTGGTCTTATTTCTAAATCAGATATCTTTGCAAATGCCGGCTGTAACGCACCTATAAATTCTGCCTTTAACTGAGAGTCAATTTCTTCTCTTTCATAACTTCCTTCAACATTTCCACATACATTTGTGTAGAATAGAACTGGGTCAGTTATTTTATAAGAATAAATTCCGTTGCATCTAACTGAAACATCTATATCAAGTCCAATATTTCTATCAACCACTCTAAATGGAATAGGCATTGCTGTTCCAAATTTATTTCCAATTATTTCTTTTGTATTTACATAATATACTCTCTGATCCTTTCCAGTATCTCCACCATAAGTAAATCTCTTGCCTATTGTTTCAAAAGTCTTTCTAATTCCATCAGAAAGGCTTCCTGTAAAAATACTCGGCTCTGTGGATTTGTCAAAAGTATACTCTCCTGGCTCAGCACAAACTTCCACTATTTTTCCCTGTTCAACGATTAGCATACACTGCCCATCAGCAACTGCTATTCCAGAACCGTCAGATATTATGTTGTCGCTAGCTTTAGTATTTGAAGATCTTTTTGAAGAAATTCTCTTGCTTCCTTTTACAACCAAAGTCTCAGCATCTATTGAATCGCAGTAGAAAAACTCTTTCCACTGATCTGCAAGTGTTCCACCTGCTGCACCTGTTATTGCTTTAATTAGTCCCATAATTGGTACCTCCATTTTGAAGTATTTTTTAATTTTATTTTAAATATATTTATCTTTTGATAATTACTTTTATCTTATTATATTCTTTAATAGATAAATTTAAAACACTTTATTTAATTTTATAAATTACAAGTTTGTAATAAATTTATTTCAATGGATTTTTAAAAGTACATGGAAGTCCAATAGTACATTTTCCACATACATCTGCCATTTTATTATTCTTTTCATTTTCGACACAAATCTCAAGACACTTAAATCTATCAAAACCGTCGTATGTAAGCGCACCAGAAAAACATCTTTTAACACATTTTCCACAACTTCCATTCAATTTATAAAGGCATCTTTCTTCTTTCAATGGCTCATCTGACTTTATCTCCATATTTGTAACTATTGAGAAAAATCTTCCATTTATACCCTTCTCAGTTATAAGCATGTTGTTTAGTCCAAAAGTTCCAAGTCCAGAAAGATACGCTATGTGTCTTTGAGACCATCTGCTCTTAGCCTTTCCATCAACTATACCACAATCTACTGGCTTGGCTGCTTTATACCCCATCTTTTCAATCTCAGCTACAAGATAGTCATTTAACTTATCCGCCATCTCATTTGTTTCCCGATACGAATGTACCCAAATATCAGAAGGAAGATTGCCTTCTTTGTTAGAATTTGCGATACTTTCCTTAAATGGTACAAAGTATGAAATCATGGTCTTTGCATCATCTAAATAATCTGTTGCAAGATGATGATCCTCTATAACAGCTTCTCTTAGGTATTTCATATTTTTATCATCTACTTTAGAAAATCCTACAAGTACATCTTCCCATTCAGCAAAAAGATTGTTTTTAGATTTGTATTCTTTTATAAAACTATTTATTAAACCAGAAAATTTTTCTCTCATAAAAATCCCTCTTTTTCAAAATATTCTTTAATTTAATTATACAATAAAAAAAGAGGCTTATCAAAAGCCCCTTAATGATAATATATTAAATTTTATAACTCACAGATTCCTACATTTTCTCCATACATTGCATACCAATCAGCGTTGAAATCATCAACTGCTTTTTCTATGTTAGGGTTTTTGAATATCTGTTTTAATACAGCTACAGGTGCTGTTATCGCATGTGCTCCATTGTTGAAAGAATCTTTAACCTGCTGAACACCTTTGAATGAAGCTGCAACAATCTTACAATCATATCCGTCCATATCTATTCTATTAGCTAACTCTGCTATTAAATCAAATGGATTTCCACCTAAATTTCCTATTCTATTTACATAAGGAGCTATATAATCTGCTCCAGCAGCTAATCCCATATATGCCTGCATTAAATCGTAAACTGCAGTAGCTGTAACCTTTACACCTTCTGATTTTAAAACTTTTATCGCTTTAACACCTTCATAAGACACAGGTATTTTTATATAAACCTGATTATCTATTTCTTCTAAAATTCTGTGTGCTTCTTTAACCATTCCGTCACAATCTTTTGCAGTGACCTGTATGTGTAAACTTCTTTCTTTTCCTATTATATTTCTTATCTCTCTCATGTGTTCAAAGAAATTCTCTGGGCTTGTAGCCTTTACTATTGAAGGATTACTTGTAACCCCAACTATAGGCATGTACTCAACTGCCTCTTTAATTTCTTCTAAATTAACTGTGTCTACTATAAATTCCATTTTTTCAATTTCCTTTTTATATAAATAAATTTATTCTATGATTAAATTTTTTAACCCTGTCTGATAAACAATCTCATAAAAATGTTGCATCTCCTCTTTGCTAAACATTTTATGATTTTCATCTAATCCATACTCCAAATTGACAAGTTCATATTTTGACGGAGCAAGTGGATTGTAGTTTAATAGCTCATATCTAACCTCTGGATAAACTCCAACCAATAATTCTGCTATGCTTCTTACATTTTCATCAGTAGCTGTCATAGTTGGTATTAGCGGAGTTCTAATTATGACTTTATCTCTATGCTCACTCTCAAGCACATATTTAATATGTTCCTTTATAACTTTTGACGATACTCCTGTAAATTCTTTATGTTTATTTTCGTCAAATACTTTTAAATCAATATATATCAAATCCAAATATGGAAGTACTTTTTCAATAATCTCAACTGGTGCATACATAGTAGTTTCAATGGCTGTATGTATTCCCTCTTCCTTACAACGCTTTAACACATCAACTAAAAACTCTCCTTGCATCAAGGGCTCTCCACCAGAAAAAGTAACCCCACCATCATTTCTAAAGAATACCTGATCTTCCTTTATCTTTTCTAGTAATTCTTCAACTACGTATTCTTTGCTATCATATCTAATAGCTCCAGATGGGCACGCTTTTATTAAATTCTCAAAGCCTTCTTTATAATCTAAATTAAAATATGGTCTATCATCTCTGTATTCAATCTGATTTTCTTTAGAAACTTTTTCGCAAATTCTACAATGAATGCAGCTATTCTTAAAATAAATCGGTCTTTTTTTTGTAGATAGTCCCTCAGGATTTTGGCACCATTTACATCTCAATGGGCATCCTTTAAAAAACACGGTTGTTCTAAGTCCAGCACCGTCGTGAACTGCAAACCTCTTAATATCAAACACTAATGCTTTTTTAGATATCTTCATAAGCTGTCCTTTCAATTATCTCGTCCTGTAATTTTCCTGCTAATTCAACAAAATAAGCTGTATATCCTGCAACACGAATTGTAAGTGATTTATGTCTTTCTGGGTGAACTTTCGCATCCAATAAATCCTCTCTTCTAACAACATTAAATTGAATATGAGGAACTTCTAAATCTACAAAAGCTCTCAAGAAGTTTTCAAACTTCATCATTCCTGTTTCTGTTTTGAAAAATTCTGGCAAGAATTTCATATTTAATAGTCCACCATTTGTAGTATAGTCGTTTGATATTCTCGATACAGATTTTAAAACTGCTGTCGGCCCTGCAATATCTCTTCCATACACAGGTGACATACCACCATCTGCAAGTGGAGTAAGTGCATTTCTTCCGTCTGGAGATGCTCCAACATTTTCTCCCATAGGAACGTGCGCAGAAACTGTATACATTCCTGTGTGATATGCTCCACCACGATAATTTGTGTAATCTTTCATTCTTTCTCTAAAATATCCTGCCCATTTTGTACCTAAATCGTCAACCCATTTTATATCATTTCCGTATTTAGGTGCTTTGTTTAACAACATTGTCTGAGTGATTTCGTGTCCTTTAAAATCATCTCTTAAAGCTTGAAGTAGCTCTTCTTTTGAAATCATCTCTTCATCATAAACTAATTCTTTAATTGCAGCTAGTGAATCTGCAAGGTTTGCAACCTGAATCATCTGTATTCCAGAAAGGTTGTATTTTGCACCGCCTCTAGTAACATCTAACCCTTTTTCTAAACAATCATCTATAACTGTAGATAAAAATGCAGAAGGTAGACAATCCTGATGAGCCTTTTCTACCACAACTTCTGCCTTCATCATCTCATCTATGAAATAATCTATCTGCTTTTTAAAAGCTTCCTCTAAATCTTCAAATGTTTTATAATCCTCTAATTTACCTAAATTCAGTCCACTCTGTTCACCAGTTAATAAACATTTACCCTCGTTTAAAGTTAATTCTAATGCCTTGTTTAAATTGAACATTGCTGCATCAGACCAACCTAAGTTGTTTCCATGTGTAGTAAGCTCAACACAACCTACTATTGCATAATTTCTAGCGTCCTTTTCTTCTATTCCAAGATCTATCATAGCTTTTATTATAGACTCATCATTGAAGAACTGCGGCATCCCACTTCCCTTAGCGACAACTTTTATAGATTCCTGCATTAATTCATGCGATGTGTTTTTATTAAGTCTAACTGACAAATTAGGCTGAGGAAGTCCTAAATGATACTGAGCCCTTAATATTAATAACGATAAATTATTGTAAATGTCATCTCCATTTTCATCAACTCCACCGATTGCTATGTTGAATCCTATTGGGAATCCAGCAAAATATTTTGCACTGTGCTGATTTCTTAAATAAACAATTTGGTTGAATTTTAACCATAAGCACTCTAATATTTCTAGTGCATCTTGTTCAGATATAATCTCTTTTTCAATATCTTCTTTATAGTAAGGGTATAAATACTGATCCATTCTTCCTGGAGAGAATGAAGACGCATTTGATTCCATGTGTAAAATCGTAAACAAGAACCATAATGACTGCACTGCTTCGTGGAATGTTTTAGGAGGTCTTTCTGAGAGATTTTTACATATTTCTGCAACATTTTTTAAAGATTTTTTGTACTCATCCTCGATTTCATCATCTGCGCAATTCTTTATCATATCTAAAATATAATCGTGGTATCTCATCATAAAGTTCTTAGCACCTTCTAATACAAGAATTGTACATTCATAGAACTCTTTCTGATTTTCTTCACAGTTTGCCATTTTTTCTTTAGCCTTATCAATTAATCCCTGTGGTCCAAATTTTAGCCATAGTTCAGAATCTGGGCAAATATGTCCCTGTGCGTGGTCTTTCTGGTTTATTTTTACAACCTTTGCCATCGCATTTATCTCTTTACCATAGTTGTGTTTAATAACATCCTCCATAGATTTTCCGTTCCAATAAGGATATATGCTTTCTCTAAACTCTTTAATGTCTTCTTCATTCACTAAAAACTTATCCTGTGGTCTTGTTGGAAGTGTTTCAAACTCCTTATTAACCCAAGAGCAACCACTTTCTGGGAATACTACCCCATAGCGAACTCCCTTTGTTCTATTCCCTACGATTAGCTCCTCTTTTTCAACACCGATTTCTAACTCTTCAAGTGCTGATTTAAGTGATAAAGCTCTTTTCTTTGAAATAGATAGTTCTTCGTTTTCCTTGTAAACTCTCGTAATTATTCTTGCCTGTTCAATAGATGCATATCTAGGTGCATCTAACATCTTCTCTTTTAAAATATCTATTCTCTTCGTCTGAATTAAATTATCAAATTTTCCTTGAACTAAATTGCTCATCTTCCACCTCTATATAATTAAATAATTTCTAGTCCTTTTTCTTCTAATTTTTTCTCATCTTCTAAATCCAATTTCTTTTCAAATATATATCCTGTTAAATCTTCTAAATCCGCAAATACATAATTCCCTTCAAGGTTTAGTTTTGCAGTTTCTGCTAAAATATAGCATCTTCTACTAGAATTTATCACTTCTTTTTTAGTTATACCATCGTCTACAGAATATGTAGTCACCTCTTCTTCGTGCAAATCAATCCCTACAACACCTATAAATGCTAAATCGAATTTAAACTTTTTAATCTGCTCTATTGTAAATGTTCCTATAAATCCGTCCTTTGCCTCATTCAATGCTCCAGCTAAAAAGAACAGCTTTGTGCTGCATTCCTGAGTAAATACGTTCATTATATCTATCATATTTGTAACAACTGTTATGTTTAAATCTTTCTGATATATTAATTTTGCAATCTCTAAAGTGATTGTAGACACACCTAAAAAAATAGTTGTTCCTGGTTTAATCATCTCAACTGCTTTTAGTGCGATTTCTCTTTTTTCTTTAGCATAAACATCTTTACGATCACTGACATTGATTACATGAGGATTTGTTCTAACTGTTGTTGCTCCACCATGTATTCTCTTCAACTTTCCTGCTTTTTCTAATATGGTTAAATCTTTTCTTATGCAGTCCTCTGTCACGCCGAAGTCTTGGCTTAATTCTTTTACTTTAACTTTTCCGTCTAAGTTTAATTTTGCGATTATTTGATTATGTCTTTCTTGTTGTAGCAAATTGATCACCTCTTTTCAATTATTATTATGTCATGAATTTCAATAAAAAACAATATTAAATAATAATAAACAATAATTATTTTTGTTACAATCAATATTAAGTAATAATTTTCAATAATTTATATAGAGTAAATAATACTTAGTAATAAAAAAAGAACCACGTTGGAGTATATCCCTACGCAGTTCTTTTTATAATATTTCTATTTAATTTTTATATTTATTATCATTTATTTTGTATTTAATCTAAACATTCTCCCAAAACTCTTTATACTCTTCTCTAAAATCTGGAAGTGTTTTTAGGTATGTGCTTAATGGGCTATAATTTTCAATAGAAGATAGTTTCAATGAGTTTCTATATAGATCTTCTGTATCCCATGATACTATTTTTATAGGTAGATTGTTTTCTAGCATCTGTTTTAGCATTAAAAATCTACCTATTCTGCCATTTCCATCTTGGAAAGGATGAATTAATTCAAATCTATAATGAAACTCTGCTATATCATCTAATGTAATATTTTTCAAATTATAGTACCACTCAAATAGTTCCTCTAGTTTTGGCTCAACTTCAAATGGTTGTGCTACTTTTGTATCTGTACCTATTATCATGTTAGGTATTTTTTTATATATTCCAGCATATCCTTTTGAATGAATAGTTGTGTTAAACATCAAGCTTGAATGTAAGTTTTTTAAAAAACTATGACTTATTTTTGTGCCTAATGTTTCAACTATTGTATCAAATACATAGCTTGAATTAACTGTTTCTTGAACATCATCTAATGTATGCTTTCCTGTTACAACATTTTTATCTAATAATAAAGCCAGCGCTTCCGTTGTAAAAGTACTTCCTTCTATTTTATTAGAGTGATACAAAAAGCTATGTTTTAATATAGAATACAGAGAATTTTTTAATTCCTTTGTTTCTAATAATATATCTAAAAACTTATTATCCATTTTATAAACTCCTCACTTAATAATATATTAGTTTCTATATATGTATACTACTATAGTATTTGTATTTTATCAATTATATGATATATCTTTATTTTTTAACTTTTTTATTTTTTAACGCAAAAAACCTCCAGCTTTTTACTGGAGGTTTCTTTATATATTCTCATTATTAATTATTTTCATCTGCCATATATGATACAACTGAAAGTCCATAAACTGCTACAACTGCTAATATTGCTATTGGTAATATCATCATTATTACTCGCCCTCTTTCCAAATCTCTTGTTACTATATTATATTCCCAAAACTTTACATTTTAAACACTTTTTCGAATTTATTTAAGAATATATTTACATTATAAAACTTTTATAAATTTTTATCAAGTTAAATTTTTGTAATAATATCTAAAAAACTAATATAAAATTATAATTAAAAGATACAAATCTGTAATTAATTTACATTAATTTCATATCAATCACAAAAAATTTTAAAAGAGCATAATTAAAAACTATGCTCTTTCATTTATCTCTTTTATTAAAGCTTCCTGAAGTATCTTAGAAAAATTTAATCCTCTATCAATAGCTTCTTTATTAAGCCATTCAGGTATTGTCAGAGTTTTCTTTACTGATCTAGAACTATGTTTTTTTCTATATTCTTCCAAATCAAATTCTATAATCGCTACAAACTCATCCTTATTTTCTGATAAATCTATACTAGTTATTTGTGAAGGTGTAGGTATTTCTTCTCTATCTTCCATACGTGATGTAATTGCTAATCCCAATGCATCACTTGCCATTTTATAGGCTTCTTCTAGATTGTCTCCTTCACTCATACACTCTGGAATATCTGGAAAAGTTATCCAAAATCCACCTTCTTCTGCTATATGAAACACTGCTGGATAATATAATTTTTTCATAGACAAATCCTCCATTTAAACTCGACAGGGCTATTTAAGCCCTGCCTGTTTTAAAATTTGTGTTTCTAAACCTTTTTTCAAAGATTTAGAGTGATAGGGTACTATAGTCTGTTTTCCAGTTTTATAATTTCTCAATTTTACATGAGATCCATTTTGACTGACGACCACAAAACCCGATTTTTTGAGATGAGCAATCATCTCTCTAGGTGTCATAGGCATAATATTTACCTACCCTTCATAGCTAACTATTAAGGTTTTCACCTTAATTAGATTATAATACGTATTAACACGTGTGTCAATTAAACTATTATAATCTTCATATATATACTTTCCCATCCATGTCACTTTTATTATACTTTATTTTATATTTTTAAAAAATTTATATCGAGTCGCCGAAGCCTGGAAGGGAAATAACTGCGATCAAAATCCCCACAAAAAGATATTACTTAATCTCTACTAGATACTTCCTAACTGCACAAACATAATAAGCAAAATACACAACCGTAAACACCGCAATTGCAATCAATGTAGGCGGATTTGAAATCGGCAAGCTACTTTCCAAAGCAAAAACTTTCTGAATCGACTGCCCTGCAACAATTCCACTTCCAATACCAAATACATACGGAATCATAAAGAATATAGCTGTCTGCTTTATCACAGATTTCTTAACAAAATCCTCTCCTACTCCAATCTTTCTAAGAATAGAGAATTTTTTCTTATCCTCAACAGCTCCAACCATATACTTAAAGTATAGAATCGCCCCTGTTGAAATTATGAACACAATCGCCATAAATAGAGAAATAAATCCAACTAAATTATAGAATGTGTAATTTTTGTAATCAAAATCTTCTGCAGCCACAAATTCTAAATTTCCGTTGTCCCTTATATAACTACTTATCTTCTGTGTTTCTGTAAATTCCTTAGTATTTGCAGCTAAAAATGTTACTTCTAAATCCTTTTGTGTTTTAGCTGTATCTAAGCTTTTTAAGAATTTTTCTTCATTTTTTATTATAGATATTTCTTTTATCATGTCTTCTGACAATTTTTTATGAGATAGTTTTTCATAGTCCTCATCAGAAATTATATATCCAAATCCCTCATCAGGAGAGGCAAATATATGATTTATTACCATACCTTTTTTCTTAAATTCCATATCTAAAATTTTAAATTTTTCTCTTGATTCTATTCCCATACTTCTAGGTGTTTTTAAAAATACCGCTTCTCCAGATTTTGGCTCTTTTATCTCCATATTTTTCTGAATATCTTTTCCCTTCAATGCCTTCACACGTTCATAATCAGAATATTTCACAACACTTATATCGTTGTATCCTGGATAAGTTGAAAATGCGTCTGCCAAAGATCTCATATATCTAATCTTTACCTGCTCTTTGACATTTGATTTATCTTCTTCTAATGCTCTTTTGAAAAGTTCCTCATCCTGATTATCATAAGCTATACAAGAGATACTGTATGGAAAATCTGTTTCTTTCATATTTTTAAATATATTATTCATAGTGAGTCCTGCTGAAAGAGCTGTTATACAACAAACTATTAATATAGAAGTCAATGACATTATTTTATTATTCTCAACTATGCTAAATGCGATACTATTCAAACTTACTATATTAGTTCCCTTGTATTTTATCTTTTTATGCTTTGTTATTCTTGCAAAAATTTCAGTCAAGAACCCAGAGCAAACTAGCTTTAAGCCAATTATTACAAGTATTGGTGCTATTATTACTGCAAACATCATTATCATATTTAACTTATCATAATAAACGCCTACATAATATCCTGCAAATAGAATCACAACTCCTACTACTCCTAATAAAAATCTAGTAGCTGAGCTTTTTACAACATAATCTTGCTTAATTTTTGCACCTTTTACAAGTTCTGCTATATCAGTTTTTACAAGTGCTCTATACTCTCTAAAGAATGAATATAGAAGTATAACACCAAAAATCAGCAATGTGTAGATTATTGCAGGTTTAGAAATTTCAAACTTAATCGCATTTTTTGATTCAGAAATTTTCATTATTGCCATTATGAACATCCTATTGGTAATTATTCCCAAAAGAGTTCCCAATAAAAGCGACAATACTCCTATCAATAAGCCTTCTTGAGCAAATAATAGAGCTATTTTCCTATTTTCAATTCCCATGAATGTATATATTCCGAATTCTTTTTTCCTCTGTTGAACAAAGAATCCTGTTGAATATCTGATAAATGCTATGAAAAATATAACCAAAACAAATGTACATACACCAACAAGTGCATTGAAAGTTTTAAAATCTCTCATTGCTTCAAGCTGTTCACTGCTGCCTATAGACATAAAATTGTAAAATATAGCTATACAGAAAACCATTGAAAATATATACATCCCATAGTTTTTTATGTTGTATTTTATGTTTTTCAAAGATATTTTAAACAATCTCATTAACTGCACCCCCTGTTGAAGAAAGTACTGTCATTATGCTATCGAAAAATTCTTTTCTATTTCCGCTACTATTTAACTGCATGTTTATCTTTCCATCTTTTATAAATAGAACCTTTTTTGCATAACTCGCTGCAAATGAATCGTGAGTTACCATTACTATTGTCTTTCCTAGTTCATCGTTCATTTTCTTAAAGCAATTTAAAAGCTCTACAGATGATTTACTATCTAAAGCACCTGTTGGCTCATCAGCAAATATTACTTTGGGATCACTTATCAATGCCCTAGCAGCTGCAACTTTCTGCTTTTGTCCTCCTGATAACTCTATCGGATATTTTTTTAATTGAGGATTTAAATTGAAAAATCCTGCATACCTTTCTACTTCTTTTTCTATTTTTTTATAATTTTCCCCAGAAATAACCATCGGCAATGCTATATTATCTTCTATAGACATCGAGTCTATAAGGTTATAATCTTGGAATATAAAACCTATATTATCCTTTCTAAACTTTGAAATCTCCTTGTTTTTCATGTTAAATACTTCCTTGCCATCGTATTTCACACTTCCAGAAGTTGGTCTTTCTATAGTAGATAAAATGTTTAGAAGAGTAGACTTTCCAGCACCTGATGGCCCCATTATTGCAATAAATTCTCCATCGTTTATCTCAATATCTATATCTTCTAGTATCTTAAACACGTTTCCATGCACTCTAAATTCTTTTTTTAATTTTTCCGCTTTAATCATTTTTTATCACCTTCCGTCTTAAATTTATAATACAATATATTTACTAAAAATACACTTCAAACTATACGTTAAAAATATAAACTGAATATAAAATTACATATCCTAACATTAGAGGAATTAAAAGTTTCGATTTTCTTAATAGTCCTTGAAACCCACCTGTGAATATACTTTCTAGCCCAACAAGTAGTGTTAGAAATAATAGTATCATTGAAATTATAAATATTACATTCCTCATAAAATTTTCCTCCTCTCGTATGTTTTTCTTTATGATTTTATTTTATATTCTTTCTGATTTTCTAAAAATCGATTAACCTTACAAAATACAACATCTAATCTTACACTTTTGTAAGATTTGCTCGTAAAATGGTATATATGTGTCATAGCCGCTCCAGACAATCAAGTTGTATTGTCGCTGGCTATGACACATATATACCATTTCAGTTTTATAATATTGAAACTGCCTAGATGAGATTTATCTTTGGTAAATAGTTTTAAAGCATAATAATTGTTTAAATTTATTTTTTATAGGAAAACATTTGTAGTAGAAGTTTTTATTGACGATTGAGATTTTATATTATAAAATAACTAATGGTTATAAATTAAAATTATATATTTTTGCCAATTGGGCTATAGATTTCCTAGTTTCTGAGAATAAACTAGTGTGTCTATAGCTTTTTTTATTGCAGTTATTTTTTTAAGGGGAGGTTTTTTAATGGAAAACGTAGAAAAATTAAGTAATTCAAAACCGTCGTCGTACAATCCGATGACAGATAGAAGTGTTGTTCCTCTATTGATTTCAATGGCAGTTCCGCCGATGATTTCAATGTTGATACAGTCACTTTACAATATAGTAGATAGTATTTTCGTAGCACAGATAAGTCAGAATGCTCTTACAGCAGTAAGTTTAGCATTCCCACTTCAGAATCTTTCATTATCTTTTGGAGTTGGCCTTGGTGTTGCAGTAAATGCAAATATAGCGATAAATATGGGTGCAGGAAATATGGAAAAAGCTGATTGCTATGCTGGACAGGGAATAATTCTTACAATAGTTCATTCATTATTATTCGTATTAATAGGTTTATTTGGGCTTAGACCATTCTTCTCAATGTTTACAAATGATCCAGAAGTTATAAACTACGCAATACAGTACGGTTCAGTTGTTATAACTCTTACATTTGGATCATTATTCCATATATTATTTGAAAAAATATTCCAGTCAAATGGAAACATGGTTGTTCCAATGTTTTTACAAGGATTTGGAGCAATAGTTAATATAATATTAGACCCTATTTTAATATTTGGTATGTTTGGTGCTCCACAGATGGGTGTTTTAGGAGCTGCAGTAGCTACAATAATAGGACAGTTCTGTGCTGCTACACTTGCAGTTATCCTATTCTTAAAACAATCTCCAGTAAAAATAAAAAGACACCATTTAAAAGTTAATTTTAAACTTATATCAGATTTATATAA
This sequence comes from Peptoclostridium sp. AF21-18, assembly GCF_003478825.1. Classification (NCBI taxonomy): domain Bacteria; kingdom Bacillati; phylum Bacillota; class Clostridia; order Peptostreptococcales; family Peptoclostridiaceae; genus Peptoclostridium; species Peptoclostridium sp. AF21-18. The sequence goes on along the minus strand of NZ_QUGE01000006.1, from coordinate 1,322 downwards.
AGTTGCACTTCCTTCAGGTGTTATGATGTCTTTACCTTCAATATTAGTATCAATACTTAACGGAATACTAGCATCTGTATCACAGGCAGGTATAGCATTCTTCGGTATATACTACAAACTACAGACATTCGTGAACATGCCTGTAACTGGTATAATTCAGGGAATGAGACCTATAGTAAGTTACAACCATGGTGCAGAGCTTAAGGATAGAGTTTTAAAAACAATAAAATACGCTATGATATTCTCTGCAACTATTTTAATTTCAGGAACTATAGCTTTTAACTTATTTGCAAAAGATTTATTAGTTATGTTCAGTGCAACAGACGAACTTTTAGGATTTGGTATACCTGGTCTTAAAATACTTTCACTTGGATTCGCATTCTCATTTGTTGGAATTACTATGAGTGGTGTGTTTGAAGCATTAGGTAAGGGATTTTATTCTTTATTGATATCAATATTTAGACAGCTTATTATAATAGTTCCACTTTCTTTAATACTTGTTAAATCAATCGGACTTACAGGTGTTTGGATTACATTCCCAATAGCGGAATTTGTGGCAGCAATTATTGCAATAAGACTTTACAAAAGAGTTGTTAAATAATATTATTGAAATCACTCTTTACAAAAAATTCATCAAGTAATATTATAGAATTTATTAAATACTATAATTTAAGAGGTGATTTGATGAAGTTTATAAGATTAGAATCAAAAAATGATAAGTACTTTGATGAAACTATGAAAATATATGAATGTAGTTTTCCTATTTTCGAGCAGAGGGTTTTAAAAGATCAAGATGAAGTATTTGAACGCAAGGACTACCACGCAGATATAATATGCGAAGATGGTACTTTAGTTGGACTATTATTCTATTGGAAGTACGATTTTAAAGATGATGAATTTGTGTATATTGAACATTTAGCGATATCTCCAGAATTGAGAGGTAAAAATTACGGTTCTAAAATACTTACAGAATTCTGTAAAGATAACCCAAATACTATTCTTGAAATAGACGAACCTGTAGATGAGGTTTCTATAAAAAGATTAAAATTCTATTCAAATTTAGGCTTTAAACTTCAACAATTCCACCATATCCATCCTCCTTATCGTAAAGGATTTGATGGACATAGTCTAAAAATTATGAGTTTTGGTAGAGATTTATTGGATGAAGAATATAATAAGTTCAATGAGTTTTTAAAATATACAGTTATGAAATATTCAGAAGTAAAATAATTAATTTGCTTTCAAGTAACTAAAATACTTAATAACCAATTATCAAGTAGGGGCTAACTTGTAGCCCCTCTCACACCACGGAGCGTGCCGTT
>NZ_QUGE01000059.1:0-733 GCF_003478825.1 Peptoclostridium sp. AF21-18 | reverse complement strand
AGACCTTATCTCTTTTAAATAGTGTTCATCTGGAATTACTTTTATTACAACTCCACCTTTGTTTAAAACTCTAGTAAATTCACTATAATTCGATGGTGAAAGTATATCTATTATTATATCAAATTTACCATTTTCAAATGGTAGATTTGATAAGTCTGAGACACTCCATAGTATGCTATTTTCGTATCTTGTAGCAAGTGAAATTCCTTCTCTTGATATATCTATTCCAAATAATTTACACTTACTATTTATTTTTTCATCTGAATATAGTTGATTTAAATAATACCCTTCTCCGCAACCAACATCTAGTACAAAATTAACATTCTTTTTTGACGTATATTTATCCACTATATCTATTATCTCTTTAGAAAGCTCGTCATATATACCATATTCATATATTTTACTTCTAGATTCAAATAATTTTTTATCATATATTGTCTTCGCATTATTCTTTACTAAATTAACATATCCTTTTTTAGATATATTAAAGCAATGGTTATTTTCACATAATACACTACTTTCTTTTATATATTTTATAGATTTTTTACACACTGGACATCTAAGTATTGATATATTTTCATTAAGTAATTCTCTTAAAACTTCAATCTTTTTTAATTTTCTCATTGTTCATAACCTTCCTATTTCTATTATTCATATAAAATAGCACGAAGTTATGGCATTTTATTAAATTTGTTTAACGATAGCCACAACTCGTGCGCTATCCTCTTAATCT
>NZ_QUGE01000058.1:0-810 GCF_003478825.1 Peptoclostridium sp. AF21-18 | reverse complement strand
TTCTCTTGTTTTTGCTCTATTTGCAAATATATCTAGTATTAAAGCTGTCCTATCTATGACATTACATTTTACTTCTTCTTCAATATTTTTTATCTGTGATGCAGATAGTTCGTTATTAAATACTATTATTTCAGCGTTCGTTTTTTCGATTAAATCTTGTAATTCTTCAATTTTACCACTACCCATATAGAATGTTGGATTTATCTTCTTTAAATTTTGCTCCACTTTTCCAACTACTTCCATATCACAGGCTATACATAAATTCTTAAGTTCTATTATAGATTCCTCAAAATTATTTTTGTTATTTATATTAATTCCTACAATTATTACTCTTTTTCTCATTTTCATAATCTCCTATAATTTTATATTTAAACTTTAATATTTAAATATCACGGGATTATGACTTTTAATTATATTAAGATAATAGCCACAATCCGTGACTTACCCTCTTAATCTTATTGAATGTATACATCCACGTATATTCATCTTATTACCTCCTAACCTTTATCTACTTTACTTTGCCGACTACAATTTTTAAATCAACCGTTATTTTTTCTATATCACATTTATTTAATTCATTTATTTGTTCTTTGCTCAAACCAGATGTTAATGGTGTCATTTTTATAAAATCTTCTAAATTATATATATTTGTTTTATAAGTGATTCTTTTATCATAGATGATTTCCAAGTTATCTTTAAATGAATTTATAACATTTTTATTAGAATAAGTATCTTTTTTTATTTTACCTTTTATTTCAGACCTTATCTCTTTTAAATAGTGTTCATCTGGAATTACTTTTATTACAACTC
>NZ_QUGE01000057.1:0-826 GCF_003478825.1 Peptoclostridium sp. AF21-18 | reverse complement strand
GAACTATTTGTTCGAACTTAATATATCTGCTGTTCAGTTTTCAAAGTTCATTTGTTATCTACAAGTAATATAATACCATCTATTATACATACTGTCAACACTTTTTTATATTTTTTAATCATTTTGTTTTAATAACCTGTTAAGAACATCATTTAGTTTTAATAAAGGAAGACTAATATCTGAAAAGGCAGCAATTAAGTATATACTGTTATCCAACTCTTCCCATTTATATGCACTTGTTACAAATCTTTTTTTATAATCAAAATTTATTTCTACAAAATCTGTAATAATTTCTTCTGCATTATCTAAATATTCTTCAAATATTTCTTCATTATATTGATCAAATTTAGAATCAGAATATATATCTTCTATATTTATTTTTAATTTCAAAGCTATTATATCTTCTCTTTTAGTAGATTTTGTTAAATCTGTTTCCACAAAAAAATCTGACTCATTATTAAATAAAGCTATAACTTCATTACTATCTAATACTTCATCTCCAAAAACTACATACATATTCTTTTACCTCAAAACAAATTTTTATTAAAAATATAGTCTTTAACTTTCGTTAAAGACTTTTACTGGTGGGGTTAACAGGGCTCGAACCTGTGACCCCCTGCTTGTAAGGCAGATGCTCTCCCAGCTGAGCTATAACCCCATTGAAAAAATGCGCCCAGAGGGACTCGAACCCGCAACCTCCTGATTCGTAGTCAGGCACTCTATCCGGTTGAGCTATGAGCGCATATTAATAATATTATATTTTCAAATAATAGTGGAGGCGACATCCAGATTCGAACTGGAGATCAAGGAGTTGCAGTCCATTGCC
>NZ_QUGE01000056.1:0-872 GCF_003478825.1 Peptoclostridium sp. AF21-18 | reverse complement strand
TATCAAATAAAAGGAGAAAAAGCTTTTAGTGATAAATTTCAAAAAGTTGAATATTCAAAGGAAGTTAAAGAAGCAGCAGTTAAAGCATATTTAAATGGTGATGGTTCACAAAATGAAATTTGTAGAATTTATGGACTTAATTCAAGAAGTCCACTTGAACAATGGATAAAGGAGTATAATAGTAATAAAGAACTAAAATCTTCTAAATCTATTGGAGGAACTATTATGACTAAAAATAAAAAAACTAGCTTTGAAGAAAGAGTTGAAATTGCTCAATATTGCATTAAATTTGGACATAGTTACAGCGAAGCTGCTGAAAAATATAACATATCATATACACAAGCACGTAGCTACGCTCTTAAATATAAAGAATCTGGCAAGGATGCTCTAAAAGATAAAAGAGGAAAAAGAAAATCTGAAGATCAATTAACAGAAGTAGAGCATCTTCGCAGAGAAATAAAACGATTAGAAAATGAAAAAAGACAGGCTGAAATGGAGATAGCTTTATTAAAAAAAATACAGGAAATAGAGAGGAGGTGAGTTTGCAGAGAGTACGAAATAATTATATATACACAGCTATAAAAGAAGTACATGAAAAACATCATTATCCAATAAGTTCTCTATGTAAAATAAGCAATGTAAGTAAAAGTGGTTACTTTAAATGGTTAAAACATCAAAAAACTTACAATGATATAAGAAATGAAAAAATTGCTAATATCATAGAAAAAATACACTCTGACTATCCTGACAAAGGCTACCGCCGTATTAGAGATGATTTATACAGATATTATAATATAAATGTAAATGATAAAAGAATACTACGTATTTGTCGTGTACTTCAAATTAAATCAACTATAAAATATAAAAATAAT
>NZ_QUGE01000055.1:349-951 GCF_003478825.1 Peptoclostridium sp. AF21-18 | reverse complement strand
CGAACTATTTGTTCGAACTAAATATATCTGCTGTTCAGTTTTCAAAGTTCATTATAATTATAATATAGCTCAGTAGCGGTAACAGGAGTCGAACCTGTGACCTTTCGGGTATGAACCGAACGCTCTAGCCAACTAAGCTATACCGCCATGTTCTATGGTGCCCAGAGGCGGAATCGAACCACCGACACGGGGATTTTCAGTCCCCTGCTCTACCGACTGAGCTATCTAGGCATAAATGAGTGGGCCTAGCTGGACTCGAACCAGCGACCTCACGCTTATCAGGCGTGCGCTCTAACCACCTGAGCTATAGGCCCATAAATGGTCGAGGTGAAGGGACTCGAACCCCCGGCCCCATGGTCCCAAACCACGTGCGCTACCAAACTGCGCTACACCTCGATGTAATTGTATGGCAGGGGTAGAGGGACTCGAACCCCCGGCGCACGGTTTTGGAGACCGACGCTCTACCAACTGAGCTATACCCCTATATTTTTAGAAAAAAAAAGATGGACCATCAGGGACTCGAACCCCAGACCTACCGGTTATGAGCCGGGCGCTCTAACCAACTGAGCTAATGGTCCATAAAATTGGTCGAGGTGAAGGGA
>NZ_QUGE01000055.1:0-339 GCF_003478825.1 Peptoclostridium sp. AF21-18 | reverse complement strand
TGGTCGAGGTGAAGGGACTCGAACCCCCGGCCCCATGGTCCCAAACCACGTGCGCTACCAAACTGCGCTACACCTCGATTTATCTTGGCGGAGAAGGAGGGATTCGAACCCTCGCACCGGTGTTACCCAGCCTAAACCCTTAGCAGGGGCTCCTCTTATAGCCTCTTGAGTACTTCTCCTAAATATGGCGGAGAGGGTGGGATTCGAACCCACGGTGCCGTTAAGCATCACTGGTTTTCAAGACCAGCTCCTTAAACCACTCGGACACCTCTCCATATATAAAAAATGATCTATCCGCGATTCGAACGCGGGACACCTTGATTAAAAGTCAAGTGCTCT
>NZ_QUGE01000054.1:0-1100 GCF_003478825.1 Peptoclostridium sp. AF21-18 | reverse complement strand
GGCGAATTGTCAAGCTAAGTGCAACAGTTTATCATAAAATATCTCGAAGGGTGTTTTAAACCCTAAACATTTTCTTGGTCTAGTATTTAGTTTATACTCAACTAACTGAACTAGTTCGTGAGGAACATTTGTAATATCAAACCCCTTCGGGAAATATTCTCTTATTAATCCGTTTGTATTTTCATTTGTACCTCTTTGCCAAGGGTGGTGTGGTAAAGGAAAATAAAATTCAACACCAAGTTCTTTTGTAACTTCTGAGTGCTTAGAAAATTCCTTACCTCTATCTGGAGTAATAGTTTTTAAAGGAAGATCCTTCAAAGTTTCTATAAGCGCAGCTGTTACAAAGTGACTATTTTTCCGATTAACTTTTCTAATGACAGTAAATCTACTTTTTCTATCTACAAGAGTAACTAAACACGCTTTCCCAGCCTTTCCACAAACTGTATCAATTTCCCAATCTCCTAAACGTTCCCTTTTTTCAGCAGCTTCTGGTCTATCAGAAATTTTGTTGCTAATTTGTATTTTACCTCTTTTTTCTAAATGAGCTTTTGTATGTCTTGTCTTACCTCTATGTCTTAATTTTCTAATTGCACCTTTATTTCCTCTAGATTTTTTCTCAGCTTTTGTATCAAATAATCCCTTATATATACCTCTGTATATTGTCGGATAACTTATGCTAAGATTAGTTTTTTCTAATTTAAGCCTTCCGGCTATTTGCTCAGGAGACCATTGTTCTTCTAGAAATTTAGTCTTAACATATTCAAATATACTTGGATTAGAAAGTTTTTCTTTAGGTTTACATTTTTGTCTACGATTTATATAAAGATTTTGAGCATTACTAGGACTGTATTCATTATTTATTTTGTTACGGCGTAGCTCTCTTGATATAGTAGACTTATTTCTATTAATTTCTTTAGCTATTTTAGATATAGAATATCCTTTTGCATAAAAAAATAGTATCTTTTCTCGCTCATTTATTGTAAGATGGTTATATAGACTCATATCATTTTCTCCTTGGTTTTAATTTTTGTTGGCATGAATATTATACCAAGAAAATGATATGAGTTCTTTTTTTGTTGCACTTAGATTATAAATTCAAG
>NZ_QUGE01000053.1:0-1242 GCF_003478825.1 Peptoclostridium sp. AF21-18 | reverse complement strand
AATGGCTAAAGCTAAATTTGAAAGAAGTAAACCTCATGTTAATATAGGTACTATAGGACACGTTGACCACGGTAAAACTACATTAACAGCAGCAATAACAAAAACATTATTCGACAGATATCACTTAGGAGAAGCAGTAGATTTCGCTAACATAGATAAAGCTCCAGAAGAAAGAGAAAGAGGAATCACAATATCAACTGCACACGTTGAATATGAAACTCCAAACAGACATTACGCACACGTTGACTGCCCAGGACATGCTGACTACGTTAAAAACATGATAACTGGTGCTGCACAGATGGATGGTGCTATATTAGTTGTATCAGCAACTGATGGTCCAATGCCTCAGACAAGAGAACATATACTATTATCAAGACAGGTTGGTGTACCTTACATAGTTGTATTCTTAAACAAATGTGATATGGTAGACGACGAAGAACTTCTTGAATTAGTTGAAATGGAAGTAAGAGAATTATTAAACGAATATGATTTCCCAGGAGATGATACTCCAATAGTAAGAGGATCTGCATTAAAAGCATTAGAAGATCCATCAAGCGAATGGGGAGATAAAATAGTAGAATTCTTCGAAATGATAGATGAATATATACCAGCTCCAGAAAGAGACGTTGATAAAGACTTCTTAATGCCAGTAGAAGACGTATTCTCTATAACAGGTAGAGGAACAGTTGCAACAGGTAGAGTTGAAAGAGGAGTACTTAAAGTACAGGACGAAGTTGAACTAGTAGGATTAGCAGAAGCTCCAAGAAAAGTAGTAGTAACAGGAGTAGAAATGTTCAGAAAATTACTAGATCAGGCAGAAGCTGGAGATAACATAGGAGCATTATTAAGAGGTGTTCAGAGAAATGAAATAGAAAGAGGACAGGTTCTTGCAAAACCAGGAACAGTTAATGCTCATACAAAATTCACAGCAGAAATATACGTTCTTAAAAAAGAAGAAGGTGGAAGACATACTCCATTCTTCGATGGATACAGACCACAGTTCTACTTCAGAACAACAGACGTAACAGGAGCTTGTAAATTACCAGAAGGAACAGAAATGGTAATGCCTGGAGATAACGTAACAATAGAAGTTGACTTAATAAACTCTATATGTGTTGAAGAAGGATTAAGATTCGCAATAAGAGAAGGTGGAAGAACTGTAGCATCTGGTGTAGTTGCATCAATAATAGAATAATTAATTGATAGATAATTACTTAAGTGTTATAGATAAAAGAGAGATCA
>NZ_QUGE01000052.1:0-1278 GCF_003478825.1 Peptoclostridium sp. AF21-18 | reverse complement strand
ATTTTTTCTGATAAATGCTTGTTTTTCATCATACCTTGTACGTTTAAATCTTCAACTACTATAGCTTTTGGATTTAGTTTTACAAGTTTTGTAGTCGCTTGATGAATATTATTAAGTCTTACATTTGATATTCTTTGATGTTGTTTAAGAATTAAAGTTTCAAGTTTTAGTAGATTTTTAGATTTATCAGATGATTTGGTTTTCATCATCTTGTCATAATGTCTACTCGCTTTTTTCTGAAGTCTTTTCAATTTCTTCTTTTCCTTTTTAGTACTAACTCTATTAAAATTCATACCATTTGAACAAGTCATCAATGTTTTTATTCCCATATCAATTCCTATAGGTTCTGTCTTTGGAAGATTATTTTCTTCATCTTCTATGATACAAGTAATACTCAACCAAAACTTAATTCCATCAAATGATACTTTTGGATTTACATATTTACAATTTCTAGGAATTCTATTCTCTGCCATATCCATCCAACCTATAGAAGCAATTCTAACTTTATAATCATCAAACTTTATTCTATACACATCATTATAGAAACTTTTCTTTGATTTCTTTTTACTCTTAAATCTTGGATGTTTAGCTTTTTTCTTGAAGAATTTTTTATATGCTTTGCATAAATCTTTTATGGCTTGTTTTGTAACATTGTTGTTTATTTCGTTAAGCCACTTAAATTCTTCTTTCTTTTTCAACTGTGTAAATTCTTTCCTTAAATCCATATCAGAAATAAATTTTCCACCTTTTTCATAGTTTTCCTTTTCCTTAGCCAATGCCCAGTTATATGCAAATCTTGCACATCCAAAGCTTTTAAACATCAATTCCTTTTGTTCTTTGTTAGGAAATATTTGAACTTTAAATCCTTTTTCCATATACTCACCGCCTTTCTAATAATATTTCTTTTTACTATTATCATAGACGGTAAATATTTCTTTTATACAAGTTTTTGAAAAAATTTTATAATTTTTTATAAGTAATTTATTCAGTTTTATAGATTTTATTATTTACCATACAACGCTACTTGTATGATGCCATTTCGCTCACGCTAATGACCTCGACTTTTCAGATACGAGCGTAGACTATTTCTTCACCTACAGCATTACCTGTTTAGGGCAACCCATTTCCACTACCAATAGCTTGTAGTGTACTCCCTTGCGGGATAGTCGTTTGACCTTCCTATTTCTAGGCTTGGCGACCAAAGATCCATTGTAACAATACTTAGGCTCTCGCCATATATCATCTCAACTGTTGTTTCCGAATTTCTTCACATTCATA
>NZ_QUGE01000051.1:0-1308 GCF_003478825.1 Peptoclostridium sp. AF21-18 | reverse complement strand
CGGCACGCTCCGTGGTGTGAGAGGGGCTACAAGTTAGCCCCTACTTGATATTGGAAAATAATAATTCGATATAAAAATTTAGAAAAGTTTTGATAAATTTTAATAATAATCTATGTATTTTAATATAAAATTAAAAGCAAAATTAGAAATATTTTATTAATTTTATATTGATAAGGAGTGATAAATATGACTTTTATGCTATTTATTCCAACTATTTTAACTGTACTACCTGTATTGATATATCAAGTGATTATGTTATTTTTCAATAAAAAATCTACTACAAGCCATTATTTATGGACATTTATTATGATGATTTATGTTTATCTTGTATTTTCAGTAACAGGAATTGGATCAATATGGGAGATGATTTCTAAAGGTGGTTTAATTGCTACATTGCAGCAAGCTAATATAAGCTTAATTCCTTTCCAGTCAGATGGTATATTTACATACGTCATGAATATCATTATGCTTATGCCACTTGGATTTTTACTGCCATATATATGGAAAAATTTTAGAAATCCAATAAAAGTTGCTTTAACAGGTTTAGTTTTTTCTATGTTAATTGAATTTTCGCAGCTTCCAACAAATAGATTAGTGGATATAGATGATTTAATGATAAATGTTTTGGGAGCAATTTTTGGTTTTGTGGTTTGGAAATTGATAGGAAGACACTTTTTCAATAGAAAGGAAGAAAAAAGAACTGTTTCATTAGGAAATTTAGAGCCAGTAATTTATATATTATTAGCTTGGGCTTGTAATTTTTTATTATATAATTGGGAGTGGTTTGTTTAAGTATTTTATATAATTAAATAATCTAGCAAATTTTTGAAAATAAAAAGATAATTATTATATTCAGATATTTGTATTTCTTATAATAGTAAAGTATGTTATAATAAAGAAAGATAAGAATAACAGAAACGATAGCTTTAAAGGTTATTTTTTTCTAAACTTAATAGTTATAGAAAATGTGAAACCACCACTACGGCCAATAGATTGGTGGTTTTTTTCTTTTTTGTTAGATATTTTGTCTATTGCTACTCCTATAAATATAGGAATAACTATTCCTGTAAGGAAATACTCAATCATAACACATAACCTCCCTTCTAAAACAATAGGAGGATTTCAAAAGGTATTGCCACCGTTCTATTTTGTTATCTTATCTTTCAATAGTTATTATATATCTTTTTAATTATTACTGTCTAGTAATAAAATGTATTATTTAAAATATATATTGATATTTAGGTACTCGTTGTCATGACGGGTACCTTTTTTAGTATGACGGGCATGCTATTAATCTGTGGTGAAAGT
>NZ_QUGE01000050.1:0-1332 GCF_003478825.1 Peptoclostridium sp. AF21-18 | reverse complement strand
TTTGCAAATAGAGCAAAAACAAGAGAATCTAAATTACAAGTAGAGGTTGCGAAGCTCCAATATGAATTACCAAGATTAGTTGGTTCAAATGAAGATTTAGGTCGTCAAAGTGGTGGAGTAGGGACTAAAAACAGAGGCGCAGGAGAAACAAAATTAGAATTAGACCGTAGAAGAATAGAAGATAAAATTGCTAATTTAAATAAAGAGCTTGAAGTATTAAAAAATCAAAGAGAAGTACAAAAAAGTAAAAGGAAAAAATCTAATATTCCTAATGTAGCTTTAGTAGGATATACAAATGCTGGTAAGTCATCTGTTATGAATGCTTTAGTAGAGAAGTTTATAAATGATGAAGATAAAAAAGTATTTGAAAAAAATATGCTATTTGCAACTTTAGAAACTTATGTTAGAAATATAAAATTAGATAATAATAAATCTTTTTTATTATCAGATACAGTGGGATTTGTTGGGGATTTACCTCATAGTTTAGTAAAAGCTTTTAGGTCTACTCTAGAAGAAGTTTGTGATGCGGACTTATTACTTCATGTGATTGATATATCTAATCCTAATTATGAAAATCATATAAATGTAACAAATGAAACATTAAATCAAATAGGGGCGGATAATATTCCTGTGATTTATGTATATAATAAAGTTGATTTAATGGAATTAGATACATTCAATATAGAAGGGATGCTGGTTTCAGCTAAAAAATATATAGGTATAGAAGAATTATTGGAATCTATATGTAAAAATATATTTATGGATTATATAAAATGTAAGGTTATGGTTCCTTATAAAGATGGTAAAATGACATCTTATATAATTGATAGTTCAACTGTTCTAGAAACTGAATATACTAATGAAGGAACTTTATTTAGTATAGAATGTAGTAAAGAGGATTATGTTAAATACCAGTCATATATAATCTAGAGTGATTCTAGGTATCTATATAAACAATGCATAAATGAAAGAGGATGTCGCATACCAATTGAAAATTGTTCATGTGATAGCCTCTTTTATATTTGATAAGTAATTAGAAATGATTTTATTGTATGTGTTTATTGCAACAATAAAGTAAATAACTACAAATGATGCTAAAGACATTAAAATAGGATAAATAAATACTTCCAAAACCAATTAAGCTAGAGATAAATATACTTGTAAGAATGACTTTGTCTTTGTACGACTACGATGGGGAAAATGTGTATTAAAGAAATAACAAAAATACTTTAAATGAAATGTGTAAATTAAGTTAATGCTATAATATAATAAAGTGAACAATATTAATATATTGCGAAGTAGAAGGATAGGAGCTATGCTCCTATTTTTTTA
>NZ_QUGE01000005.1:131234-132074 GCF_003478825.1 Peptoclostridium sp. AF21-18 | reverse complement strand
TTTTTTTATTCTTAAGGAAATTATAATAATTTAAAACTGTGGAAAACTTGTGTACAATAGTAATATGAATGTATTGAAAAAGCGAAAAGATGAAAAAATAATTAATAAAATATTAAAAAATCACTTCGAAGAATTTAAACTAAAATATTGGAATAAAGTTAGAAGAGAAATGAGAGAACAGATAGAAAATACTGTGACAAAAGCTTTAAATTGTGGAAATATAGAAAATGGATATATAAAACACAAATGTATAGATTGTGGAGAGGAGTATATTCAAGGATTCACTTGTAAAAGTAAATTTTGTACAAAATGTGGTAGAAAATATTCTATGGAATGGGCAGAAAAACAGGTAAAAAATATGCTTGATGTTTCTCATAGACATGCAGTTTTTACAATTCCAGAGGATTTAAGAGTATATTTCTATAGAAAGCGAGAGCTTTTAAAAGACTTACAAGATACTGCATATAAGGTATTGGATAGTTTTCATAAAAAGAAAACAAAAGGAGATTATGAATTAGGAGCAATTGCCGTAGTGCATACCTTTGGTGGAGATTTAAAATGGAATCCTCATATACATGTCTTATACACCGAAGGGGGAATAGATAGAAATAATAAGTGGTTTAAAAAATTAGATTTCATACCATATACATATATGAAAAAGGTATGGCGAAAGTTGGTACTAGGTATAATAAAAAACAATTTTAGAGATAGAAAAACTAGAAATTTGATAAATAAGCTATATAAGAAAGAATTCTATGTAAATGCAGAAAGACGTTTAACTAATATAAAACAGGCAACTCAATATATAGGTAGATATTTGGCTAGACCAGCTATCGCTGA
>NZ_QUGE01000005.1:0-131224 GCF_003478825.1 Peptoclostridium sp. AF21-18 | reverse complement strand
AAAACAGGCAACTCAATATATAGGTAGATATTTGGCTAGACCAGCTATCGCTGAATATAGAATAACTAATTACGATGGGAGAAATGTGACCTACTGGTATGAGAACAAAATACCTAAAGAAAAAAGAGAAATAACTGTGGATGTATTAGAATTTATAGGTAAAATAACTCAACATATTCACCCGAAGGGTTTTAGAGTTGCAAGAAGATATGGTTTATATTCAAGGGTAAAAAATAAATTAAGCATAGAAATATTGAAATTATATAACTTTATGAAATATAGAAATATATCTAAGTTGCTAAGAAAAAAGAATTCAGTAAAGAAAAATTTTAAAGATAGATTACTAGAAACATTTGGAGTAAATCCTTATATTTGTAAAAATTGTGGGAAAGATATGATTCTATGGGAAATATGGAATTATAAATATGGATTAATATACAATGCTCTAGACAAATCAAATTATAAAAAAATAATCTACGAAGAAACTATAGAAAAAGAAATTTCTTTATATACAACAACACAAATAGAATTATTTTAAAAGTCTATTAATAAATAGGCTAGCTTTGCTATGCTCAAATATAAATAATAGTGTATAATTAACGTAATTAAAATTATTAGGAGAAAAAACATGCTAAAAGAATTAGAAGAAATGAGTAAAGGACAAAAGTTATACAATTATGAGTGTAAGTCTTGTGGATTTGAAAAAGGAGTACCAGAATTTATCTTAGAAGAATTAAGACAAGATGTGTTCTTTTCATCAGAAGCGGTAGCTTCGCTAAATGAAAAAAACATGCCAGAATTAATTTGTCCTAATTGTGGAGCTAAATTTGAATACAAAAAAACTGACAACCGTTAGGTGTCAGTTAAAGGTACTGTCATAAGAACACCTTTTAAAGGTGTTCTATGGCAGTATTTTTTTATGTGGACTTTTAGATTTAATAGAGTGTATTTTATAAAAAAAGAGATACAATTCCCCTACAAACCACAAAAAATAGAAAAACACCAACGTAAAAGTTAGTGTTTCCAATGTGTTTGAAAGATATATAATTTTATGGTACCGCTGACGGGACTTGAACCCGTACGGTTTCCCGCATGATTTTGAGTCATGTGCGTCTGCCATTCCGCCACAGCGGCAAGTTAAAAAACTATAATACATATTATAACAATTAAATATATTTCAATCAAGCATTATAACACATACAAAATCAAAAAAATATATAATTTAAAAAAGATTTATTTTTTATTAAGATATAATACTAAAAAAATTCACTCTGTTATGATAATATAATATAAGTAATGCAAAAAAGAATTGACAAGAAAAACTGAAATAAAAAATGGAAAACGGAGTGATAAATTTGAATAAAAGACTCATCATAATAGATGGAAACTCGATAATAAATAGAGCTTTTTATGCTCTTCCACAGACAATGGACAATAAAGAAGGACTTCATACAAATGCAATATATGGTTTTACAACAATGTTGTTCAAAATGATAGAAATATATGAGCCAACTCATATAAGCGTTGCATTTGATAGAAAGGCTCCTACATTTAGACATAAAGAATACAGCGAGTATAAAGCTGGAAGAAAGAAAATGCCTCAGGAACTGTTTGAACAGATGCAGCCATTAAAAGATCTACTAGATGCTTTTAAAATAGAGAGATTTGAAATAGACGGCTATGAAGCAGATGATATAATAGGTACTATATCTAAAGCTGCAGAAGAAGACGGATTTGAAGTATTTATAGTTACAGGAGATAAGGATGCTATACAGTTAGCATCTAATAAGACTACTACACTTATAACTAAAAAAGGTGTAGCAGATGTAGAAGAATATAACTATGATTCGGTAATAGAAAAATATGAAATGACTCCAACACAGTTTATAGATTTAAAAGGACTTATGGGGGATAAATCGGATAATATACCTGGTGTGCCTGGAGTAGGTGAAAAAACAGGTATAAAACTTATAAAACAGTTTGGAAGTATAGAAAACTTAGTTGAACACACAGATGAACTTAAAGGAAGTATTAAGAAAAAGATAGAAGAAAATAAAGAAGAAGCTATACACAGTAAATGGCTTGCTACTATTGTAAGAGATGTTCCAATAGAATTTGATTTAGATAAGATGATATTTGGAGACTACAAAGTAGAAGATGTTATAGAAAAATTCCAGTTCTTCAAATTTACAAGCCTTATAAAAAAGGTTATGGATATGAGCGGGGATTCTAATATGGCGGAAGATAACTCAACAGAGATAGATGTAAATTATGATGTGAATTCTTCAGAATTGATATCTATTATAAAAGAAAAGGGAGAGTTTGCATTAAAGGTAGTTTCTAAAACAGGAAATCTTTTAGAAAAGAATATAATATCTATGTATATTACATTAGATGGAGATAAAGTATTCTGTTTATCTGAAGATAAAGTAATAGACTTCAGAGAAGTTTTAGAGTCTAAGGATATAAAGAAATATGGATATAACATGAAAGAAGACTATGTGGCACTAATGCCTTATGAAATAGCCTTAAAAGGTATGTCATTTGATATAGCTATAGCAGAGTACTTAATAGACTCTACATATACTAACACAAGTGAATGTAGTGCAATAGCAATGAAATATCTTATGAAGTCTGTTAAATCTAAAGAAGAGCTACTTGGAAAAGGTGTAAAGGCTAAAAAATTTGAGGATTTAACAAGAGAAGAGCTTTCTGGATATATTTCTTCAATTCTAAATACTGTAGTAAATGCTATGCCTAATATGAAGGAAGAGATAGAAAGTACAGAAATAGAAAAATTATTCAACGATGTTGAAATGCCACTTGTAGAAGTACTTGGAAATATGGAGTATACAGGGATCAAAGTTGATAAAGAGATGCTTGCTGAGCTTGGAAAAGAGTTTACAAAGATAATATCTTCACTAGAAGAAGAAATATACGGATATGCAGGTGAAGAGTTCAATATAAACTCTCCAAAACAGCTTGGGGTAATTTTATTTGAAAAATTAGAACTACCTGTAATTAAGAAAACAAAGACAGGATACTCAACTAATGCTGAAGTTCTTGAAAAATTAAAAGATAAACATCCTATTATAGATAAAATAGGAGAATATAGACAGATAGTAAAATTAAATTCTACATATGTTGAAGGGCTTACTGCTCTTATAAACCCAATAGATGGTAGAATACACTCTACATTTAATCAGACTATAACTACAACAGGAAGAATTTCTTCTACAGAGCCAAATCTACAGAATATACCTGTAAGAATGGAAATAGGTAGAAGACTTAGAGCTGTATTTGTTTCGGATGAAGAAAAAAGACTTGTAGATGCCGATTATTCTCAGGTTGAACTTAGAGTTCTTGCGCATATGAGTGGAGATGAGCATATGATAGATGCATTTGCTCATGGGGAAGATATACATAGAAAGACTGCATCTCAGGTATTTAACGTGCCAGTAGAAGAGGTTACTCCAGAGCTTAGAAGTGCTGCAAAAGCTGTAAACTTTGGAATAATATACGGTAAAACTGATTTTGGTCTATCTGAAGACCTAAACATACCTGTACCACAGGCAAAACAGTACATAGAAAGTTATTTTGCTAAGTACGAAAAAATAAAGGAATTTATGGATAATATTATTGAAACTGCTGAAAAAGATGGATATTCTCAGACAATGTTCAATAGAAGAAGATATATTCCTGAAATAAAATCTAAAAACTTTATGGAAAGAAATAGAGGTAAAAGAGCTGCAATGAACGCACCTATACAGGGAAGTGCGGCTGATATTATAAAGATAGCGATGGTAAATGTATTTAGAAGATTAGAAAAAGAAGAGTTAAAATCAAAACTAATACTTCAGGTACACGATGAGCTTATCGTTGAAACTCCAATAGATGAACTTGAAAAAGTTGAAAAAATAGTTAGAGAAGAGATGGAAAACGCAGTAGATATGAAGGTTTCACTTACTGTAGACTTAAATACTGGCGTTTCTTGGTATGAAACAAAGTAGGTGATTATATGCTAAAGATTGGACTTACAGGAAGCATAGGTTGTGGTAAAAGTAGTCTTTCTAATATATTGAAAAAGCACAGTATACCTATAATAGATGCAGATATAAAAGGAAGAGAAATATATGAAGACAAAGAACTACTAAAGGCTATTGAAGATGCCTTTGGTAGTTCTGTAATAGATGAAGACGGTACTCTAAACAGAAAAAATCTTGGAAAAATAGTTTTTAGCGATGATAATAAGTTAGAAAAATTAAATAGTTTAACGCATCCAGCTATAAGAAAAATGATAAATGATGATCTTGATAAATATGAAAAAAGAGGAAAAAAAATGGCTGTAATCGACGCTGCACTTCTAATAGAAGCTGGTTTTGTAAGTATGCTAGATACAGTAGTAGTTGTTACATGTTCGGAAGATGTACAGTTACAGAGAGTAATACTTAGAGATAACTGCAGTGAAGATGATGCTATGGGTAGAATAAAATCACAGATGCCTCAAGAGGAAAAGGTGAAATATGCTGAATTTGTTGTAGATAATTCAGGAACATTAAATCAGTTAGAGGAAAAAGCAGAAGAGCTGATTAGAAAGCTAGAGGAAAAAATTGAAAAATAAAACCAGCTTAAAAGTGATTTTAGTTTTGATTTTATTCTCAATAATTTTTATTGGATTTAATTTTAAGTCTATTGAAGAAATGTTTTATCCAAGAAGATATAATGAGTACGTTCAAAAGTATTCAAAAGAATACAATATAGATGAATATTTAGTATATAGTGTTATAAAAGCTGAGAGTAAATTTATTCCAGATGCACAGTCTCATAAAGGAGCCAAGGGACTTATGCAAATAAGTGATACTACGGCAAAATGGGCGGAAAAGGAAATAGGAATAGATAGTAAAAAGATTTTTGAGCCTGAAACAAATATAAAGACAGGATGTTGGTATTTAGCCAGACTTTATAAGGAGTTTGGAAAGAGAGATTTAGTCATAGCAGCCTATAATGGTGGTTCAGGAAATGTAAGAAAATGGCTAGAAGATGAGGAATATAGTAAAGATGGAGTAAATCTTCATGATATTCCATTTGAAGAAACATTAAAATATGTGGATAAAGTAAATAGAAATTATGCCATGTATAAAAAAATATACTGCGGGAAGGAAGCAAATTAGATGAAAAAAACTAAGATTATTAGTATGATATTAGCCGTAGCCCTTGCAGTAGGGGGATGTTCGGCTTTTAATGGCGATAAAAAAGAAGAAAAGGCAAGCGATACAAAGAAAACATACTCAGAAAAGATACAGTTGGCAATACAGAAACCAAGTACGATAAGTCCAATTACTAATACGGATGAAAGTGTTTTAAATGTATTGAATTTAGTATATGATGGGCTTTTTGAGCTTAATAAAAACTATAATGCAATACCTAAGCTAGTAAAAAATAGTAAAATGTCATCTGATGGTAAGCAGATGGATATAGTTTTAAAGGATGCGAAATGGCATGATGGAAATCCTGTAACAGCTGATGATGTAGCTTTTACTGTTTCATCAATAAGATCTAATAAAACAAGTCCATATAATTATATGGTGCAGAATATATCTGATGTTATAGTAAATGGAGAAAAAAATCTTACTATAAAATTCAAAAATAATGCTGCATTTGCAAAGGAAAATTTAACATTCCCTATAATAAGCAAGGTTCAGTTATCTGGAAAAGACATAAATAATGTTGATGCAAATAAGGTAGGTAATGGAGTTTATAAAATTGCAAGTTATTCAGATAGAGAGGGAATATCTCTAGAAGTAAATAAAGATTACTATGGAGATATTCCAAAGAGTGCTATGAATATAAATGTAAATATTGTTCCAAATGAGGATGCTGTTGTTTCTACAGTTGAGGCATTAGAGAGCGATATGGTTAAGGCAGATTCAGATAATTTAAGCCGGTTCCAGAATAGCCGGTTTGACATTAAGTCTTATGAGGGAAGAGATTATGATGCTGTTATAATAAATCAGTCAAATCCACTTCTTGCAAATGCTAATTTTAGAAAGGTAATAGTTTCTGCAATAAATAGAACTGCGATAATAGAAAATGGATATATGGGGCATGTACATTCTGTAAATATTCCTATAAATTCTAAATCTAAATATTATGAAAGCTCTATAAAAAATATGGAATATAGCACAGAAAATGCTGAAAAATATATGAAAGAGATAAAAATTAATAAGAAGGATAAGATTAAGGAAACGCAGGTAAATGCTACAAATAAACCTAATAATAAGGTGAATTCAAGTAGTGGAAATAATAAAACAAACTCCTCTAATAAACCTAGTAGTTCTGGAAATTCTGGTGGAGCTAGCAACAATACAGGTACTTCAGATAATAGTGGATCAGATGCAAATCAAGCACCTAGTGGAGGTGATTCTGGAGCTCAGAACGGTGGAAACTCTAATGCGGGAAGTTCTTCAGGTGGAGAATCAGCAGGTAATGGAGCAACTAGAATTATAGATTCTTCTGAAGAAACTAGAAATACTGTTTATTCTACTGATGAGGATAAGAAAGAATTTGAAAAAATTGCTGATGAAAATAATGATTCTGTTATAGCTACAAATCTTGTTAGAACTGCTAATAACACTAAAGAAAATGCAAATAATCAAAATAATAATGCGGCTAATAATAATCAGAACAGCAACAATCAAAATAACAATACAACACAGAATAAAAATGATGTAGATAATAAAAAACCTAAAAAAGAAGAAAATCCTTATTACACAGAAAAAGAAATAAAAACTATGATAAATTCTATAACTTTAAAAATAATTGTAAATAGAGAAAATAGTGAAAGGGTCAAATCTGCAAATATGATATCTGAAAACTTAAAGGCTGTTGGAATTAAGTCAGAGGTTGTACTTTTAGATTCGCTTGGTATGCAGAAATCATTAGCTAATAGATCATATGATTTAGCTGTTACAGGATGGCAGATATCTAGTATCCCTAATATAACAGAAATTATGAAAGCTATATGTCCTAATGATGCAGGACTAAATGAGAGATTAGGAAAGATACAGGGGGCAACTAGCGAAGAGGATATTAAGAAAATTTATGCAGATATAGAAAAATATTGCATAGACAATGCATTATTTATAAGTATAGGTGTAAAAGATAATTATATGATTATAAATAAAAGACTAAAAACTGATTTATATATGAATGATTATGACCAGTATAGAGGTATAGAAATGGTAACTCCTTCAAAATAATTTATAAAGTTTTTGCATTATTTGGTAAAATAAGATATTCTATAAATAGGTATAAAAAATAATGGAAAATTCTTTTAAATAGATATTATATATGGGGGTGGTTTGATGAAAAAAGCAATAGCAGCGCTAGGAATAAGTGCGGTTACATTAGCGATGTCTTCTGCTGATTCTAGTGCACTTGAAACAGCTACAGTTACGGCTGATGCTCTTAATATGAGAAGCGGTCCTGGAATAAGTTATAGTAAACGGGGAGTACTTCATAAGGGTGCTAAGGTAACAGTTCTTGAAAAATCAAAAGGATGGGTTAAGATAAAAGATTCTTCAGGAAAAACAGCTTGGGTAAGTGGGCAGTACCTAAGTACTTCTGGAGGTAATTCTAGCAGCTCGTCATCTTCTGAGAGTGCAGGATATATAGCTTATGTTTCAGTAAATTCTAGCTTAAATGTTAGAAGTGAGTCTTCTACATCTGGAAGTGTAATTGCATCTTTAAAAAATGGCGAAAAAGTTCAGGTAATAGAGAAAAAGGACAATGGATGGAGCAAGATAAAAACAGAGTCTGGTAAAGTAGGATGGGCTAGTAGTAAGTATCTAGTAAATACACCAACTAACTCAGGAAATACTAGTTCTCAGGACAATTCATCATCACAGAATGATTCTGTAGCAACTTCAGGAAACGTAAAGGTAAATACATCTAGTGGCCTAAATGTAAGAAAAGGACCAGGAACAAATCATGCTATAATTGGCTCTTTAGCTGGAGGAAGTGTTGTTCAGGTAAAAGAGAAGTCTGGAGGTTGGGTAAAAGTTGTATTATCTAACGGAAGTACTGGTTGGGTAAGTGGACAGTATGTAAGCTCTACAAATGAATCTACTTCAAATTCAGGATCATCTCAGAATAATAAACCACCACAGAATAATGAATCTACAGCGGTATCAGGAAGAGTTAAAGTAACTATATCAAAAGGTCTAAATATAAGAAAAGGACCAGGAACAGGTAATTCTATAGTTGGTTCTCTAGCAGGTGGAAGTGTTGTAGAAGTTAAGGAAAAATCTAGTGGCTGGTACAAGATTAAAACAGCTAATGGTGTTGAAGGTTGGGTAAGCGGAGATTATGTTACTCCAACAGATGAACCTTTAAGCGGTGGAGCAAGTAGTAATGACACTAGTTCAGGAAATAATAACTCTAGTAATAACAATGGATCTTTTGGAAGTGGAGAAAGCTCTGCTACTGGAGATAAAATAGTTGATTATGCATACACATTATTAGGAGTTCCGTATAAATGGGGTGGAAATGGACCTTCAAGCTTTGACTGTTCTGGATATACTCAGTGGGTATACAGAAATGCAGCAGGAATTAGCATACCAAGAGTTTCAAGAGATCAGGCTCAGGCAGGTACTGCAGTAGAAAAAGGTAACTACAAAAAAGGAGATTTATTATACTTTAATACTGGAGGAAGCGGTGTAAGCCATGTCGGTATATATATAGGTGGAGATAAATTCATACACTGTAGTGGAACTCAGTCAAAACCAGGTTCAGTAAAAGTAAGCTCATTAAATGGATATTACGGAAACGTACTTTTAGGGGCTAGAAGATTTGTTTAATTGATTTTAAAAATAAATATAGTTATATAAATAAGGACATCATACAAAAAATTGTACTGATGTCTTTTTTTATGTATTTTTAGAACTTGTAGTTTTATAAAAATTATCATTTTTTGGAGTAAATACATACAAATGTGAATACGTTTGTAAAATTATTAAAAAAATGAAAGAAAATATTCGTAAAGTATAAAAAATGACGATAAAGTATGAAAACGATTGAAAAATTTTTGAATATAAATTATAATATAGAAGTTAAAAAGGTGTTGGATAAAATAAATAGCTTGAAATTTTACACTAGGCTATACTTTTTTATGATGACTTATATTTTAAAGCCTGTTTTTAGTGTGTAGTTGTATCTACATATGTATACAAGATACAATTGTTGAAAAATAGACAAATAGAATGACAAAATAAAAAAATATATAAACATATATCTTTAATTCTGCTAGGTATAGGTTTCAAATAAGAAAAAATACCTGAATTAAGGTAGATTTCTAAAGTTTGTGAGTAAAATTGGAGATATTTTTTTAACAATACTTAAGTATTTTTATTATATATAGTATACTAATATATGATAGAAAAATTGTTTATTATAGATAGGGGGTAAAATAATGAAACTCTTAACTTTTAAGGGAGGTATACATCCTCCACATGGAAAAGAGTACTCTAACAAAAAGCCAATTGAAAGAGCTGAAGCTCCTAAAGTGGTTTACATTCCTATTCAGCAGCATATAGGTGCTCCGGCAAAACCTATAGTTGAAGTAGGAGATGAAGTTAAGCTAGGCCAGAAAATAGCTGAAGCTGGTGGATTCGTTTCTGCCAACATACATTCTTCTGTATCAGGAAAAGTTATAGCTATAGAACCACATGAAATACCAAATGGTAAAGGTATGTGTATAGTTATAGAAAATGACTTTAAAGAAGAACTTCATGAAAGCGTTAAACCTCATGGCAAGTTAGAAGATCTTTCAAAAGAAGAAATAGTAGAAATAATAAAAGAGGCTGGTATAGTTGGTATGGGTGGTGCAACATTCCCAACTCACGTTAAAGTATGTCCTCCTCCAGGATCAACTGCAGAGTTCGTAATACTTAACGGTGCAGAATGTGAACCTTACTTAACAGCTGACCACAGATTAATGCTAGAACAGCCAGAAAAAGTTGTTTTAGGATGTAGAGCTTTAATGAAAGTTCTAGATGTTAAAAAAGGATTTATAGGAATTGAAGAAAACAAACCAGATGCTATAGAAGCTGTTCAGAATGTAGCAAAAGACTTCCCAGAAATAGAAGTTGTTACATTAAAAGTTAAATACCCACAGGGTGCTGAAAAACAGTTAATATATGCATGTACTGGTAGAGAAGTTCCATCAGGTGGACTTCCAATAGCTGCTGGAGCTGTTGTTGACAACGTTGGTACAGCGGCTGCTATAGCAGATGCTATAACAACAGGTATGCCTTTAGTAGAAAGAATAACTACTGTAACAGGTCCTTGTATAGCAGAACCTAAAAACTTAGTAACAAAAATAGGTACTAGAGTAAATGAAATAATAGACCAGTGTGGAGGATACAAAGAAGGTACTAACCTTGGTAAAGTTATCATGGGTGGACCAATGATGGGATTCACACAGTGGCATACAGAAATCTCAACTAATAAGGGATCTTCAGGTATACTTCTTTTAACAGAAGAAGAATCAAGAACTCCAGAAATGCAGAACTGTATAAGATGTGGTAGATGTACAGACGTATGTCCATCATTCTTACAGCCATTATTAATAAGTGCATATTCAATGAAAAATGATTTCGATAGAGCTGAAGAATTCAATGCTATGGATTGTATAGAATGTGGTTCATGTTCATTCATATGTCCAGCTAGAAGACCTCTTGTTCAGACAATAAGAACAGCTAAGAGAGAAATCGGTGCTAAGAGAAGAAAACAGCAGGCAGCACAGAAAAAATAATAAAAGTCAGGAGGAAAAACAATGGAAAATAAATTGATAGTATCATCTTCTCCTCATGTAAGAAGTAATGAAGATACATCATATATAATGAAACAGGTTATTATAGCACTTGTTCCAGCAGCACTTGCAGGTCTATTCTACTTCAGACTTAATGCTTTAAGTGCTATGTTCTTCTGTATACTTGGTACAGTGGGATCAGAACATATATTCTGTAAAATAATGAAAAAGAAAAGTACAATAGGTGATTTTTCAGCTGTTGTAACAGGTTTATTATTAGCATTCAACGTTCCAGCTTCACTTCCATGGTGGATGTGTTTATTAGGTGGAATATTTGCAATGGTAGTTGTTAAAATGGTATTCGGTGGTATAGGATGCAACTTTGTCAACCCTGCATTAGCAGCTAGAGCATTCTTATTAGCATCATTCCCAGTAGCTATGACTGCATGGACTAAAACTGGTGTTAACTTTGTATCATCAGCTAATCTTGATGCTGTATCTACAGCAACACCACTTAGTTTCTTAAAAGCTGGTCCAGCTGGTTTAGCAGATCTTGCAGCAAACAATATATCATTATCAGATATGTTCCTTGGAAATACTGGTGGATGTATAGGTGAAACTTGTGCATTACTAGTTATATTAGGTGGAGTATATCTTATATATAAAGGAATTATAAGTTATGTAATGCCAGTAGCATATATAGTAACAGTATTCGTTTTAACTTTCCTTTTAGGTGGATTTAACTTACAGTTCGCTATATATCAGTTAATGGCAGGTGGTTTAATGCTTGGAGGATTCTTCATGCTGACAGACTACGCAACATCTCCTATGACTAAAAAAGGACAGGTTATATATGCAGTTCTTGCAGGTGTAATCACTTCAGTTATAAGATTATACGGTGGATATCCAGAAGGTGTATCTTACTCAATATTACTTGTTAACTGTCTTGCTCCTTTAATAGATAAATTCGTTAAAAATAGAGTATTCGGGAAGGAGGCAAAATAATGAATAGTGCAGTAAAAGTTGGTGGAACATTATTAGTTATAAGTGCTGTAGCATCATTCCTACTAGCAGGAACTAACCAGATAACAGCTCCAGTAATAGAAGAAAGAAATATTCAGGCTAACAATGAACTTAGACAGTCTGTACTTCCAGATGCTACTGATTTCAAACAGTTAGATGCCTCTGAATTCGATGGAAAAGGAGATGGCCTTATAGTAGAAGCTTATGAAGGTCTTAACGGATCAGAAAACGTAGGTTATACTTTCAAAGCTACTCCAAGTGGATACGGTGGAGCTATAGAAGTTATAATAGGTATATCAACAGATGGAACTATAACAGGTGTTGATATAGGTTCAATGTCAGAAACAGCTGGTCTAGGTGCTAAAGCTAAAGATGAAGCATTCAATGGACAGTATGACGGAAAGAAAACAGACAAACCTCTTGAAGTAGCTAAAGGTAGTGCATCAGGAGACAATCAGATACTTGCAATATCAGGTGCAACAATATCATCAACAGCAGTTACTAATGGTGTAAATGCTGCGATAGATGTATTCAACGCATTAAATAAATAAGGAGGGTTTTAAATGAGTTTCGGTAAAGTCTTTAAAAATGGACTAATAGATGAAAACCCAACATTTGTACAGGTTATAGGTATGTGTCCTACTCTAGCTGTTACTACTTCAGCAATAAATGGTATGGGTATGGGATTATCTACTGCGGTAGTTCTTACATGTTCAAATATAGCAATATCACTTTTAAGAAAGGTAATTCCTGATAAAGTTAGAATACCATCTTTCATAGTTGTTATAGCTACATTCGTTACAATTGTTGGTATGTTATTAAAAGCGTATATACCAGTACTAGATCAAGCACTAGGTTTATATATACCACTTATAGTTGTTAACTGTATAATACTTGCTCGTGCAGAAAGTTTCGCAAGCCAGAACGGTCCTGTTGCATCAGCAGCAGATGGTCTTGGAAATGGTATAGGATTCACACTAGCTCTAACAGTAATAGGAGCAGTTAGAGAATTACTTGGAAACGGAAGCTTATTTGGATTTAGCTTATTTGGAGCACACTTTACTCCAATATTAATATTCATACTTCCTCCAGGAGCATTCTTAACTTTAGGATTCTTATTCGCAGGATTCAATAAATTAAAAAATAAAAAGGCATAATGGGGGTGTAGGTGAATGAATTTAGTACTATTATTTTTAAGTATAGTTCTTGTAAATAACGTTATAACATCTCAGTTCCTTGGTATATGTCCGTTCCTTGGGGTTTCAAAGAAAGTTGACACTGCTGTAGGTATGGGTGTTGCAGTTACATTCGTTTTAACACTTGCATCAGTTATAACTTATTTCATACAGATGTTATTAGTAAAAACTGGAACTGAATATCTTCAGACTATAGCATTTATACTTGTTATAGCATCTATAGTTCAGTTCGTTGAAATGGTAATCAAAAAAATGAGTCCATCTTTATATCAGGCTCTTGGGGTATTCCTACCTCTTATAACTACTAACTGTGCCGTTCTTGGTATAGCAATAGTTAATATAGATAAAGGATACAACCTAATAGAAACAATCATAAATGGTTGTGGTGCTGGTATAGGGTTCACTCTTGCAATAGTAATATTTGCAGGTATAAGAGAAAGATTAGAATTGTCAGATATTCCGGAAGCTTTCAAAGGTTTCCCTATAACACTAATATCAGCAGGTTTAATGTCAATCGCTTTCTTAGGATTCACAGGACTTATTAAGTTATAAAAACGGGGAGGCGAAGAATAGTGGAAATATTAAAAGCGGTAATATTATTAGGTGCGTTAGGGTTAATATTCGGTTTAATTCTTGATTTCGCATCAAAAAAATTCGCTGTTGAAGTTGACCCAAGAGAAGAAGAAATACTTGGTGTACTTCCAGGAGCAAACTGTGGTGGATGTGGATACCCAGGTTGTGGAGGATGTGCAGCAGCGATAGTAAAAGGTGAAGCAGCTATAAATGCATGTCCAGTTGGTGGAGCAGCAGTTGCAGCCAAAGTTGGAGAAATAATGGGTGTAGAAGCTGAAGCTGGCGAAAGAAAAGTAGCTCATGTAATATGTAAAGGTACTTGCGAAAAGGCAAAAGATAAATTTGAATACGATGGTGTTCAGGAATGTAGAGCAGCATCTGTTCTTAATGGCGGTGCTAAAGCATGTGCACAGGGTTGTTTAGGATTAGGAACTTGTGTTTCTGTTTGTGCATTTGATGCTATACACGTAGTAGATGGTGTAGCTGTAGTTGACGAAGAAAAATGTGTTAACTGTGGTAAATGTAGAGAAGTTTGTCCAAAAGGATTAATAGTTGAAAAACCAGCTTCTCAGGAAATAATAGTAAACTGTAACAATACTCAGAAAGGTAAAGTAGTTAAAGATAACTGCTCTGCTGGATGTATAGGTTGCGGTATATGTGAAAAGAACTGTAAATTTGATGCAGTTCACGTTGAAAACAACGTAGCTAAGATAGATCCTGAAAAATGTGTAGGATGTATGGTATGTGTTGAAAAATGTCCTACAAAAGTAATAGCAGGAGATTTAGCTAAAAGACAGAAAGTAACAATAGATAAAGATTTATGTGTTGGTTGTACAATATGTGCTAAACAGTGTAAATTTGATGCTATATCTGGTGAACTTAAAGTAGCTCACGAAATAGATCAGGATAAATGTGTAGGATGTCATTTATGTATGCAGAAATGTCCTAAAAAAGCAATCAAATTAGTATAATCAAAATAAAATTTGATATTATTGTAAATAATAGAGATGTAGAGAAAATTCTACATCTCTTTTTTTATCTTTGTTATACAAAAATTTTTTACAAATAGTATTTAAAGATGCTCATTGAAAACTTAATAAAATCTTTATTCTCTCTTTGCCATTTTGCTGATAAAATTTTAGGATTAATTTAGGTTTAAATGTTATCCTAATGAGGAAATTAATAAATTTTATATATGCAATTAAAATTCAAATTAGCATAGTATAATATCCTATATATAAGTAAAAACAATAGTGTAACTAAAAAGGAAGGACATATATATTGAAATTTTTATGATATAATGATAGACTAGATAAGTACGCAAACAGTGCAATAAAGAGGTGATATAGTGAAAATTGTACTAGCATCGGGATCACCGAGAAGAAAAGAAATTCTAGAGAATATGAATCTAAAATTTGATATAATTAAAAGTGAGATAGAGGAAACAACTATAGAAAATGAAAGTCCAAAAGATTTAGTTAAAAGACTTTCTTATGAAAAAGCTTATGATATTGCTAGCAAAAATTTAGACAGTATAGTAATAGGCGCTGACACTGTAGTTGTTTTAGATAATAATGTACTTGGAAAACCTAAAGACGAAGATGAAGCGTTTAATATGCTAAAACAGATGTCTGGAAAAGAACACGATGTTATAACAGGTGTAAGTATATTATGCTTAGATTTGAAGAAAGAAATATGTGATTATTGTGTAAGTAAAGTAAAGTTTAAAAATCTATCTGATGAAGAAATATATTCATATATAAAGACTGGAGAATGTATGGATAAGGCTGGAGCCTATGGAATACAGGGATTAGGTGGTCTTTTAGTTGAATATATAAAAGGTGATTATTTCAATATAGTCGGATTTCCGATATCTTCTGCGGCTGAAATATTGAAAAATGATTTCAATATAGATATATTTAAATTAAACGAAGGTAGATTTGCTTAATTTGAATTAGAAATGATGAGCTTTGAAATGTTGAAGAGGATATATGGAAAATATAAAATATAGCGTAAAGGATGAATTTCCTAGAGAAAAGATGCTTAAAGACGGTGTAGAAAGTCTTTCTAATGTAGAACTAATAGCAGTTTTGTTGAGAACTGGAAGTAAGAATAAAACAGTAACGGAACTTGCTGACGAGCTATTAAAAGTAGACCATGAGGGGATTAGATTTCTGAAAAGTGCTTCAATAGAAGAACTATGTGAAATTGAAGGAATTGGTATATCAAAGGCAACTTTGATTAAAGCAGCTTTGGAATTAGGTGTTAGAGTGGCTGAATCTGAGGTTGTTAGATACCAAGTTAAAAATCCTTGGGACATATACAAATATTATATGGAATCTATGAGGTATTTAAAGGAAGAGATATTCA
Source organism: Peptoclostridium sp. AF21-18 (assembly GCF_003478825.1). Lineage (NCBI taxonomy): Bacteria > Bacillati > Bacillota > Clostridia > Peptostreptococcales > Peptoclostridiaceae > Peptoclostridium > Peptoclostridium sp. AF21-18. Next base: position 115,252 of record NZ_QUGE01000005.1, on the reverse strand, counting down.
AGACTGTACTTTTGAATACTAAAAATGAGATTATAACAGATATAGATGTATCTCATGGTACTTTGAATTCTTCATTAGTACATCCAAGAGAGGTCTTTAAGCAAGCTATTAAAAAAAGCGCAAATAAGATTATTCTTATTCACAATCATCCATCTGGAAATGTAGAACCTTCAAATGAAGATATGCATATAACAGATAGGCTAATTGAATGTGGAAAAATAATAGGAATAGAGGTCATCGACCATATAATAATTGGCGATGGAATATATTATAGTTTTAAAGAAAGCAGAAAAATGTAATTAAGAAAGTTACTAACAATAGTTATACTTTAAAGGATTGGAAGGAGAAGTAAAATGGCAAAGAAAGAAAAAAGAGGATTCTTTGGTGGATTCCAGAAAATGACAAAAGATATGGGGATAGATTTAGGTACTGCTAATACACTTGTTTACATAAAAGGGCAGGGAATAGTATTAAGAGAACCATCTGTTGTAGCTGTAAGAGATGACAGTAGAGAAGTTTTAGCTGTAGGTGAAGAAGCTAAAAGAATGATAGGTAGAACACCAGGTAACATAGTAGCTATAAGACCTATGAAAGATGGGGTTATAGCTGACTTTGATGTCACTCAGTCTATGATCAGATACTTTATAGAAAAAGCATCTGATAATAAAAGTGTAGCGAGCCCAAGAATAGCAATATGTGTACCATTTGGTGTTACAGAAGTTGAAAGAAGAGCTATAGAAGATGCAGCTAGACAGGCTGGAGCTAGTGATGCATTCTTAATAGAAGAACCTATGGCTGCGGCAATAGGTGCTGGACTTAAAGTTGAAGAACCAGAAGGAAACATGGTAGTAGATATCGGCGGTGGTACTTCTGAAATCGCTGTTATATCATTAGGTGGAATAGTTGCCGCTAAATCTATAAGAATAGGTGGGGACGAATTTGACGACGCTATAATAGCTTACGTTAAAAAAGAATACAACCTTATGATAGGTGAAAGAACTGCAGAAAACATAAAAATAAATATAGGATCAACATTTAAAGATGATCAGGAAAAAGAAATGGAAATAAGAGGTAGAGACCTTATATCAGGACTACCAAAAACTATAACAATATCATCTACAGAAGTTAGAGAAGCATTAAAAGAACCAGTAAATGCTATAGTAGATGGAATTAAATCAACACTTGAAAAAACTCCACCAGAATTAGCATCAGATATAATGGAAAATGGAATAATGCTTACTGGTGGTGGAGCGCTACTTAGAGGATTTGATAAACTTATAGCTTCAGAAACAGGAATGAAGGTAGAAATAGCAGAATCACCTCTTGATTGTGTTGCTCTAGGAACAGGAAAAACTGTAGAAGATGAAGTTATATTTGAAAAAGTTTTAATGATGAACGCTGGAAAATAAAGTTGGTGATTTAGTTGAAATTTGACAAATTTAAAAAGAAAAAAATAAATTCTAAAGTGGTAGCAACTGTAGTGGTTGCTATCACTTTAATTGGAATTGTGAGTATATCGGTGATAAAACACTCAGGAACATCACCGTTCTCTGTAGGAATTGTATCTGATGGGGCAGCAGCTACTGCATCTCCTATAGATTCAGCAATGGAGTTTGTTAAACAGGGAGCATCTGATTTAATGAATTTCAAGAAAAATAGTAATAAAATGAGAGAGCTAGAAAAAGAAAACGAAGAGTTAAAGGCTAAGGTTATAGATTTAAACTCTAAATCAGCTAAACTAGAATCTCTTGAGGATTTAAAAAAGAGCTTAAACTATGTGAGTACAGACAGAATGAAGAGCATAGTATCAGGTTCTGTTATAGAAAAAAATGATGGGAACTGGTATGAATCATTTGTACTTAATGTAGGTAAAAATGATGGTGTAGAAAAAAATAGTATAGTAATAAATGGAAAAGGTTTAGTAGGTATAGTTTATGAAGTTTCTGGAAACAGTTGTAAGGCTATTTCTATGTTAGATAGTAAGTCTGCAGTTAGTTTTAAGATAGTAAACAATACAGCAGCTAAAGGTGTTATAAGTACTAGTACATCAGCTGGAAAAGAAAAGGCATATGAAGCCAACGGATATTTAAATGGATATATGTTTGACTCAGATTATGAAGTTGTACAGGGTGATATAATTGTTACATCTGGAATGGGTCTATATCCAGAGGATATTCCTATAGGAGAAGTAGAAAAAGTTATAGATGATAAGAATAAATCTTTAAAATCTGTTGTTATAAAACCATATGTTAACTTTAAAGATGTAAATGATGTAATGATTATAAAACCTAGAAATATAGGATAAGGAGATTGTGTTATGAAGAGAATAATACTTTTTATTACAGGAGTTCTTCTTATAATTCTTGAAAATAGTATTATAAATTATATCGATATATTTGGTGTTACATTTAGCGTGCTTTTACCATTTTTAGTTATGGCATCTCTTCATATGGATGAGGAAGAAGCTGGTGTAATAGGATTATTATTAGGTTTTATAGTTGATATGACTGTTGGAGGAATTTTAGGATTTAATGCGCTTGTATATGCTACTGTATGCGCTGTTATAGCTCATTATAGAAAAAATTTCTATGCAGAAAGTACTAGTATGAGAATGGCATTAATAGCAGCTGCGACAGTTTTTCAATCGTTATTAATGATAATCATATCGCTAATTGCATATCAGACAGATGGAATATTGATAATGATTCTAAAAGGATTTATAATACTACCTCTTTTAAATGTGCTTGTAGGATTTATAATCTATAAGTTATTTGGAAGATCTATTATGAAACTTATGAAAGAATAGTTGGTGATTTTATGGAAGAAAAGAAAAATATACCTAGGCTAGATACGATAAAGAAAATAGTACTAGTTGTCTTTGCCGTAATATTAGCTAAAATACTATATCTTACTACTGTAAAGTATCAGCATTATACAGAGCTTGCACAGAGTAAAACATATAAAAATCTTACTATAGAAGCACCAAGAGGTGAAATAAGAGATAGATATGGAAGACTTCTTGCAGGAAATAAAAACCAATTTGCAGTTAAAATATCAGGTGATAGTTTAAACAAACAGGATAAGGACAAAGATTCTAGGGATAGTTCTAATAAAATAGCATTGAACCTTATAAATCTTCTAGAAAAAAATGGAGAAGAGTATGTAGATGAATTTCCTATATATGTAGAAAATGGGAAATATTTCTACACATATGATAAAGAGGTAAATGACTATAAAAAAGAAAATAATATTCCTTTAAAATACAACGCAAAGCAAACATTCTATAAGATAGTAGATGACTTAATTGCAAGTGGAACTCTAGATTCTAAAGATAGAGATTTAGATCCTGTAGATTTACAGGCTAAATTAAATGAAAAAGGATATTATCCACCTATACTTGTTAGTAAATGGCTATTTACAGCGCAAAGAGATAAGTATGACTGGTTAGAGTCTTATGATATAGAAAAAACAGATACGGCTAGAGAAGCTTTTTTAAAGCTTAGAAATAGTGAAAAGCTAGGTATAGATAAAAATCTTAGCGATGCCGATGCTAGAAAGATTATGCTTGTAAAAGATTTGATAAAATCACAGGGATATTCTCAGTATAGCCCAGTTACAGTAGCTAAGAATATAAAAGAAAATACAATAGCTCAAATAGAAGAAAACTCTATAAATCTACCAGGTGTAACGGTTGATTCACAGCCGGTAAGATACTATCCTAATAAGGAATTAGCATCTCATGTTCTTGGATATCTAGGTAAAATACCTTCAGTAAAGGTTGATGAATATCTAGAAAAAGGATATAACAAGGATGATATGGTAGGTTTATCAGGTATAGAAAAATATTATGAAGAACAATTAAATGGTGAAGATGGATACAAACAGGTCCAGGTCGATGCATTTGGACGTATAAGTGGCGAAATAGATTCTAAGGAACCAGTATCTGGAGATACTGTATATCTAAGCTTTGATTTAGAACTTCAGAAGGTTGCTCAGGATGCACTTAAACAAGTTGTTACAAAAGCACAGTCAGGAGCTACACTTAAGAGTAAGCTTGGAGATGTAAGTGCTTCAGCTGTTCCAAAAGCTAAATCTGGAGCAATAATAGCTATCGATGTAAAAACAGGTGATACATTAGCTATGGCAAGTTATCCAGATTTTGATCCTAATAAATTTGCAAATGGAATTAGTGAAGAAGATTATAAGGCACTACAGCCAGAAAATCAGAATGATACACTAGCTCCAAATGCACTTATAAACTTAGCAACACATGGTGCATTCCAGCCAGGTTCTGCATTTAAAATGGTAACAGGTATGGCAGCACTAGAAAGTGGATTAGAGCCAAACTACACAATAAATGACCCAGGGGTTATAAAATTTGGAGCTAAGACATTTGGGGACTACGTTTGGAACCACGGTCGTGGAAATCATGGACGGACAAACCTATATAAAGCAATACAAGAATCTTGTAATATTTACTTCTTTACATTAGGTACTGGTAAAAACTGGATGCTTAATAAAGATTTAGGTATAGATATGGGAGCTGAAAAAATATTAAAATATGCCAAATTATTTGGTTTTGATAAAAAAGTTGGACTTGATGATGAAATTGGTGAAAGTGAAGGTAAAGTACCTAATACTGAAGATAAATTAAAATCAGTTCAGAGTATGTTAAGATCAGATATAGATAAAAAAATGGCTAATGATTTTACAGACATAACTAGAGCTAAAAACAGAGAAGAATATGAAAAGAGAATTGATGAAATAGTTAGTTGGGCAGCAGAAAATGAAACTCCAGGCAGAGTAGAAGCTATGAAGAGATTAAAAGAGATAAAAGTAAAAGAAGACAAAGTAGAGGAAATAGCAGATTTAATCGTATATAGTTATTTCAACTCAGCAAAATGGGGAACAGGGGATACATTCAACCTTAGTATAGGACAGGGGGAAAATGCATATACTCCTGCACAGGTAGCTAGATATGTTGCAGCAATAGCAAATGGAGGTTACCTAGTAGATATTTCTGTTGTTGATAAAATAGTATCTAGTGACTATAGCTCAGTAACTATAGATGAAAATAATAATAAAGAAAAAATAGATTTTAAAAACCCTGAGTTGCTAAAAGAATTAACTAAGGGTATGAAATTAGTTGCTACAAAAGGTACAGGGGCTAAGGTAATGTCAAGTTTCCCAATACCAGTTGCAGCTAAAACTGGATCAGCGGAAATGACAGGTAAGATTCCTACAGCAAATGAGTATCAGTATTTAAAATCTCATGCATCTTCTTACGGTGTCGATATTAAACAGGCTGAAAAATTAGCAAATCAGTTAAAAGCTAAAAAAGAAAAAGAATTATCTGAAGCTAAGAAAAAAGAATTACAGGCCAAGCTAAAAGATAAATCTCTTACAGATGAAGAAAGAGAAGATATAGAAAAACAACTTGCTGGAAAAATAGAAGTAAAACTTGAAGATACTGATAAAATTAACGCACAATATTTAAGAAAAGCTATGAAAGAATTAAAACCAGATTTAACTGATGAACAGATAGACAGATTTAAAGATGATTACGGAACATTTACATGGAGTGTTGCATTTGCTCCAGCAGATGATCCAGAAATAGCTGTTGTATGCGTTATACCTCAGGGAGATAGTAGTATTTATTCTATGTTCCCAGTGAGAGAAGTTCTTGGACAGTATTTTGGTCTTTTAAGCGATAACGGTCAGCTAACAGAAGAACAAAAGAAAAATATGACGAAAGAACAAGAACAGCGGTATCAAGAGAAAAAACAGCAGGAAGAATCTGAAAAACAGGTAAACTATGGTGTAAAACCAATAAATTAATTTCCAGATTAAGAATGCATATTTTGGAGGATGGATTGTTTTGAAGAATTCCGAATATGAAAAAATAGAGTTTAAGGGAAGTAAAGAAGGGATAATAATTGATTTAAATGATGAAAGAGATTTTGATACTATCGCAGATGTGATAGTATCAAAAATCGAATCATCTAAATCATTTTTTAATGGAGCTAGAATTTACAAGATTGAGTCTGAGTTTTTAGGTGATGATTATAAGGAAAAATTGAAAAAACTTATAACTTCTAAGTTTAATATAGATTTTTATAAACCTGAAGATAAAAAAATAGAAGGAAAAACCACTATAAAAGACGAAATTAATAAAGTAGACGAAATTAATAATATTGAATGTGAAATAAAAGTATTAGAAGATGAAGATTCTAGCGAGGATAAATGTTCTGAAAAAGAAATAGTTGTTTCAGAAGAAGAATCAGATAAGGATTATTCGACAAGATATATTTCTAGAATGAGATCGGGGGATTTTATAGAATCTGATGGAAATATAGTTGTTATGTCTGATATGAACTCTGGTTCAAAGGTAGTTTCTGGAAAAGATGTACTTATCATGGGTGATATGTGTGTTGGAGCAAAAGCGGTGGCAGTAGGAAATGTTGTTGTATTTGGAAATCTTTTTGGATTTGTTCATGCGGGTGCAGATGGAGATAAAAACTCATATATAGCCGCAAAGAATCTTAGACCAACGATACTTCAGATAGCAGATATAATTGCTGAAGCACCAGAAGATACTGATTCATCTGAGTTAGTTGATGAAAATACTGATGGTGTGGAATCTGAAATAGCTTTTATTTCAGAAAACCAGATAATAATTGAAACACAAATAGGCAAATAAAATATGTAGAGGTGAATAAAATGGGAGAAGTAATAGTTATAACTTCAGGTAAGGGTGGAGTTGGAAAAACAACAACAGTTGCAAATGTAGGGACTGCACTAAGTCTTAGGGGTAAAAAAACAGTGGTTTTAGATGCAGATATCGGTCTTAGAAATCTAGATGTTGTAATGGGACTTGAAAACAGAATAGTTTACGACATAGTAGACGTTGTAGAAGGTGTTTGTAAATTAAAACAGGCTTTAATAAAAGATAAAAGATTTGAAAATCTATACTTAATTCCAGCAGCACAGACTAGAGATAAAAATGCAGTATCTCCAGAACAGATGAAAGAACTATGTGATCAGCTTAGAGAAAGCTTTGATTATGTACTGATAGATTGTCCAGCGGGTATTGAAAGAGGATTCAAAAACGCAATTGCAGGGGCAGATAGAGCTATAGTAATAACAAACCCAGAAGTATCTGCTGTTAGAGATGCTGATAGAATAATTGGATTACTTGAAGCAAATGAAATAACAGATGTAAAACTAGCTATAAATAGAGTTAGATATGACATGGTAGAGCGTGGAGATATGATGGGTAAGGAAGATATAGTTGAAATACTACGGATAGAATTATTAGGTATAATTCCTGATGATGAAGCTGTAATAGTTTCTACAAATAAAGGTGAAGCGGCTATAATGGATCCAAAATCAAAAGCAGGTCAGGCTTATAAAAATATAGCTGCAAGAATAATGGGAGAAGAAGTACCTCTATTAGATTTAAGAGTAGAAGAAACCTTCCTTCAGAAATTAAAAAGAGTTTTTTCGAAATAGGTAAGTAGGGGGGAGTAATAAATGTTCGATATATTTAAAAGTTTCTCAAATGATAAAAAATCAAGCAAAAATATAGCTAAAGAAAGATTAAAGCTTGTATTAGTTCATGATAGAGTAGACTGTTCTCCAGAGCTTATAGAATTAATACAGCGGGATATAATAGAGGTTATATCTAAATATGCTGAAATAGACAAAGACGGACTTGAAATAAAAATGTCTAAATGTAGAGGTGAAGACACTGATAAGCCAGTATCTGCACTTGTAGCAAATATACCTTTAAAAGCATTAAAGGGGAGAAAATAAATAATCAGGTCTTAGTTTAAGTCATAAGCTTAAATTAAAAGGACGGTGATTTTTTGGTAAATTACAAATCGAGTTTAAAGTTAATTAAACAGTTAGACTGGAAATTAATTGCTATAGTTCTGACTATATTTGGATTTGGATTAGTTATACTTAGTAGTGCAACTCATCTAAATACAAATTCAACTAAGGCATTATTCCAGTTAGGAAAGCAGTGTGCAGCTTTTGGACTTGGTGCAATGGTGATAGGTATAATATTACTATTTGACTATACTCTTATAGGTAAACACTATAAAGAGTTATATCTTATAAGTCTTATACTTCTTGCAGTAGTCCTTATACCAGGAATAGGAGCTGAAAGAGGAGGAGCTAGATCATGGTTAAACCTTGGTCCTTTAGACCTTCAGACTTCGGAAATAGTAAAATTAACGTTTATATTGAGTTATGCAAAAATAGTTGAATCTAAAAGAGATAGACTTAGAACCATAAAGGATATAATGCCGTTAATTATATACGCTTTACCATTCTTAGGTCTATTACTTGCTCAGCCAGACCTTGGTACAGCATTAGTTTTCATGTGTATAATTGCAGCAATGGTATTCACTGCTGGATTAGACGGTAAAATTATAAAAAGAGCGATTATTATAGTAGTCGCTTTAATGCCTATTATGTATATGCTTATGGCAGACCATCAGAAACAGAGAATAGAAGCATTCTTACATCCTGAGGATATAACTTTAAAAGGTAACTATCAGGTAATGCAGTCGCTTATAGCTATAGGCTCAGGTGGTGTAACTGGTAAAGGACTTTATCAGGGAAGTCAGAACCAGGAAGATTTCTTACCTGTACAGGACTCTGACTTTATATTCGCTGTTGTTGGTGAAGAACTTGGTGTCATAGGGATGGTATTTTTAATAGGTTTATATATAGCCTTTATATTTAGGCTAATATATGCAGCACAACAAGCGAGGGACTTCTATGGAACGTTAATTGTAATTGGTGTTCTAGGAATGTTTGGTTATCAGATTATCCAGAATATAGGTATGACAGTTGCAGTTATACCAGTAACAGGGGTAACACTTCCATTTGTCAGTTATGGAGGAAGTTCTATGCTGACATCTATGGCAAACCTTGGACTTGTTATGAATGTATATATGAGAAGAAAGAAAATTAACTTTGGTTAAAAATAAATAAAAAAGATGTCTTGATTTTTTCAAGACATCTTTTTTATTTATTCAAATATTCTTATATTCTTAGCAAAGTTTGCACCGAATTCGAAGCAATCTTCAAATGTTTCTTCTGATGGGAAGAATTTCTTTTTAAGTGGATCTAAAGGAGTTTTAAATCCTACAGCCTTAGCATTTGCATGAGCTATAGCTAAACCTTCACCACTCCATCCGTAAGAACCAAATACCGCAGCAAATTTACCAGCATTTGCAACTGGGTCAACTATTGAGAAGAAGTCCCACATAGGTTTAACCATAGTTTTGTTTATTGTTGGAGAACCAAGCATAACACCTTTAGAAGATATTAACTCGTCATGAACTTTGTCAAGAGGAGTAGTTTCTAAGTCAAATAATTCAACTTCCATACCTTCTGATTCAAGACCTTTAGCTATTTCTTTAGACATGGCTAAAGTATTTCCGTAAGCTGATAAGTAGAATATACTAACTTTATCTTTTTTAGTTGCTGCAACAGCATCTTTAGACCATTTAGTGTACATTGCTATAGCATGACCGAGATTTCTATCTAATATTGGACCATGAGAAGTTAATATTGTATCGAAATCTAAGTTTAATGATTTAACTTTATCTAAAGCAGTTAAAACGTGTTTAGCAAATGGTTTTACTATACAATCGTAGTAAACTTTATTAGCTTTATGGTAGTCAGCATGTACTATGTCATCTAGATGAACACAAGCGTAATGAGCACCAAAAGCATCACAAGTAAATAGAACTTTATCATATTCATCATAAGTGAACATTGTATCTACCCAATGAAGGAATGGTGCGTGTATGAAAGTAAGAGTTCTTTTACCTATATTAAGAGTTTCTCCATCAGCTACAACGTGGCATTTGAATTCTCTATTTATCTGGCTATCTAAGTAAAGTTTAGCTGGTCTAGTACAGTAAACTTCTATGTTAGGGTTTAAGTCAAGTAGAGCTTTAAGACTCCCTGCGTGGTCTGGTTCTGTATGATGAACTACTACATAGTCTATATCAGCTATATCAGTTACTTCTTTTAAATTAGATAAAAATTCATCCTGGAATTCTTTCTTAGCTGTATCGAAAAGAACAGTTTTTTCATCCTTTATAAGGTAAGAATTGTAAGTTGTACCAAATTCAGTTTCCATTATTATATCGAAAACCTGAAGATCTTTATCAGTTACCCCTGTATAATAAAGATCTTTTTTTATTTCAAAAGTATTTGCCATTTTGAAAATTACCTCCTCTATTTTATATTTATTTAACAAAAGCAAAAGCTTTTAAAGAATCAAAATAAATTATTTATATATACATTATAACATATCTTCGAATTCGTCAATTTGAAATTTTATATCAGAAAATTTCATCAAAAGATTTTTTTATGAAAATAAAAAAATAGTATATTTATATAAAAAAATATACCCCAATTAGTTATTTTTGTAACATAAAAAAAGCTTTATGCAAAGAAAAATTTGAGTATAGGCTAAAAGTTTAAAATAAATAAAGTTTTGAGTAATATAATAAAAAAAGAAAAGATTAAGCTTAACAATTTTATAATGGAAAATACTATTTTATAATTGTATAATATAATAAAGAGTGTTAAAGTAGGGATACTATAAAGTATTTTCAATTATGAATATTATATAGAAATAATAGATAAAATAGAATAAAATGCGGAGGATATATAGAATTTATGGAAAAAGTAGATTTAAAAAGAATTTTGAAAAAAGTTGAAAAGCCAGCTAGATATCTTGGAAACGAAATAAATGCTGTACACAAAGATACAAGCAATCCAGAGCTTGTAAGATATGCACATTGTTTCCCAGACCTTTATGAAGTTGGAATGAGTCATCTTGGAAGTCATATACTATATGATGTAATCAACAAAGAAGAAGGAGTATTCTGTGAAAGAGTATACGCTCCACAGGTGGATATGGAAGAAAAAATGAGAGAAAATAACATACCACTATTTGGATTAGAGTCAAGAGAATCTATAAGACACTTTGACATAGTTGCGTTTACTCTACAGTACGAACTTTGCTATACAAATATACTTAATATGTTAGATTTAGCAGGGATACCTCTTTTAAAAGAAGATAGAAAAGAAGGAGATCCATTTGTACTTGTTGGAGGTTCTTGCGCTTACAACAGTGAACCTATGACTGACTTCATCGACGCAGCACTTCTTGGTGAAGGTGAAGAGATGAATATAGAAGTAATAAACGAATACAAAGCTTGGAAAAAAAGTGGTGAACCTAGAGAAAAATTCTTAGAAAGAATAGCTAAAATAGAAGGTGTATATGTACCTTCATTCTACGATGTAGAATACAATGAAGACCAGACAGTAAAAAGCGTAACTCCAAATAGAGAATGTGCAAACCCACATCCAAGAAAAAGAATAATAAGAGATATGAATAAGGTTGAATATCCAGAAAGATTCATAGTTCCTTATATAGATACAGTACACGACAGAATAGTACTTGAAATATTCAGAGGATGTACAAGAGGATGTCGTTTCTGTCAGGCTGGTATGATATACAGACCTATAAGAGAAAAGAACTTTGCTAGATTAAAAGAAATACTAGAAAAACTTATAAAAACAACTGGATACGATGAAATATCACTAGTATCTCTAAGTACAAGTGACTACAGCCAGTTAGCTGAATTAACAGACTACTTAGTTGAAGAATACGCAAGCAAAAATGTTGGTATATCACTACCATCTTTAAGATTAGACAACTTCTCTATGGAAATAGCTAACAAAATACAGAAAGTTAGAAAAAGTGGTCTAACATTTGCACCAGAAGCAGGATCTCAGAGATTAAGAGACGTTATAAACAAAGGTATAACAGAAGAAGACTTAACTAGAGCTTCAAGACAGGCATTTGAAATGGGATGGAACAACATAAAACTATACTTTATGATAGGTCTTCCAACAGAAAATTACGATGATTTAGATGGAATATCTGACTTAGCTTATGAAGTTGTAGATATATACAAAGATGTTCACAATGGAAAATTCAAAGGAAAATTCAATGTAACAGTTAGTACATCTACATTTGTACCTAAGCCATTCACACCATTCCAGTGGAATCCACAGGATATGAAATCTAGTGTAATAGAAAAACAGAGACACTTAGTTAGAAAACTTAAAAATAGAAACATAACTTACAACTACCATGATTCAGATACAAGTTTAATGGAAGCTGTATTTGCAAGAGGAGATAGAAGATTAGGTAAAGTACTTCTAAGAGCACATGAATTAGGTGCTAAATTTGATGGTTGGGATGAACACTTCGATTTAGAAATATGGAAACAAGCTATGGAAGAATGTGGACTAGACATATCATTCTACGCTCACAGAACTAGAGAATTAGATGAAGTATTCCCTTGGGATCATATAGATGTAGGAGTAAGCAAAAAATTCTTAATAAGAGAAGCTGAAAAAGCATTAAAAGGAGAAATAACACCAGACTGTAGAAAAGGATGTAACGGTTGTGGAATAAATGTACACGATATAGGAAGGGGACTTTGCTAATGAAAATAATGAGAGTAAAATTCAAAAAAGAAGGGGATATGATATACATATCTCATCTAGATTTACAGAGAACACTTCAGAGAGCTTTTAGAAGAGCTGAAATACAGCTATGTTACTCACAGGGATTCAATCCTCATCCTAAAATGAGTTACGGTAATGCATTAGCTCTTGGAACAGAAAGCCAGGGAGAATATGTAGATATAGAAGTAGAAGATGAATTAACAGAAAAAGAATTTTTAGAAAAAATAGCTCCAGAATTACCTGTAGGGTTAGAATTTGTAAAATGCAAAGAAATAGATAAAACTGTTCCAGCTCTATCATCAGTTATAGAATGGGGAGAATATCTATTTACTATACCTTTAGAAAGAAAACTTTCTAAGGAATTTGTAAAATCTAAAGTATTAGATTATATGGGAAAAGAAGAAATAATAATAACTAAAAAGAATAAAAAAGGTAGATTAGTAGAAGTTGATATAAGACCACTTATAAAAACTTTTGATGTATTAGATTTAGAAGATGATTCTCTAACTTTAAATGCTGTAATAGCAACAGGTTCAATACAGAACTTAAATACAAACTTATTTATACCACAGATACTTTCTCTATTTGGAATAGAGCTAGATCCATTAGATGTGGATATATTAAGAAGAGATTTATACTATGTTGAAGATGGTGAGTTAGTAACTCCTCTATAAGATGAGAAGGTGATATTATTGAAGAAAATAATAATAGAATCACTAGAATCTTCTCAAAAGACAGCTATTCTAAATGAAGGAAAGCTAGAAGAAATATACATAGATAACACAATTGAAAAGAGTATAGTATCCAATATTTATAGAGGGATAGTACAAAAGGTGCTTCCTGGTATGAATGCTTGCTTTGTCGATATAGGAAAAGAAAAAAATGCATATCTTAAATTAGATAATGAAAGTAGTCTAAAAACAGGAGATGATGTTTTAGTACAGGTAATAAAAGATGAAATTGGAACAAAAGGCGCTAAAATATCTCAAGAAATAAGTTTTTCGGGTAGATATTTAGTGTACATTCCAAGTAATACTAGAGTTACTATGTCAAATAAAATTGTCGATGAAAAAGAAAGGCTGAGATTAAAGAGATTATTCTACACAAATTGTAAAAATGAAACTGGATATATAATCAGGACAGAAGCACAAGGATGTAGCATGGAAGATTTTAAAAATGATATAAAAGAATTAAAATCACTATATGCAAATGTAGAAAAAGAGTTTAAAAGAGGAAAAGGTTCTAAACTTTTATACACTGCATCTGACACAGCTATAAAATACGTAAGAGATAATATATCAGATGAAATAGAAACCATAATTACAAATGATGAAAACAAATACAACGATCTTAGAGAGATATTAAAGGAAATAGACAGAAAATATATTGAAGTATTAAAGTTAGACAAGGATGTTGATGTATTTAATGTCTACGGTGTAGAATCTCAGTTAAACAGATACTTATCGAAAAAAGTTTGGTTAAAGAGCGGTGGATACTTAATAATTGAAAAAACAGAGGCTCTTACGGTAATAGATGTAAATAGTGGAAAATTTACTGGTGGAGCAAAGCTTGCTAATACAGCTATGAAAATCAATGAAGAGGCTGCGAGAGAAATAGTAAACCAAATAATTGTAAGAGATATAGCTGGAATAATTATTGTAGATTTTATAGATGATCAGATTGTAAGCAGTTCAAAGAAAAAATTACTCAATATAATGAAAGAAGAATTTAAAAAAGATAAAAGAAAAAATGAAGTAAAAGGTATGACATCTTTAGGGCTTGTAGAAATTTCTAGAAGAAGGGAAAAAGAACCTTTAGAAGATTATTTCTTAAAAGACTGCAAGAGATGTGGAGCCAAATATGGAGATTTATCTTTAAATTCTATTCTTGATTTAATAGAGAAAAAAGTTATGAATATAAGTAGAAATACAGTCTACAAAAAAGTTAGATTGATTTTTAATCCTAGTATAAAACCTAATATAATAAACAATTATATGAATATAATTAAAAAGATAGGCCTAAAATATAGAGTTGAAATAGAGATCGCAGAAAGTACTGATGTGAAAGATTTTGCAGTAGAAATTGTGAAATAAAAAAATATAAAATTTATACAAAAAATATGCAAAAATAAGTTGACACTTGGCTTTACATAACGTATAATAAATAACTGTAATGCCGCTCAGAAAAGGTTGAAAACCCAATGGGTACCTTTAATGGCGAGTTTGTGACCGAGGAGGTGTATTTATGTACGCTATAGTAAAAACTGGTGGAAAACAGTATAAAGTTTCAGAAGGTGACGTACTATTCGTTGAAAAATTAGAAGCTAATGCTGGTGACGTAGTTACTTTAAACGATGTATTAGCTTGCTCAAAAGACGGTGAATTAGTATTAGGAAGCCCAGTAGTTGAAGGAGCATCTGTTCAGGCTAAAGTTTTAGAACAGGGAAAAGCTAAAAAAGTTGTTGTATTCAAATACAAAGCTAAAAAAGACTACAGAAGAAAACAGGGACATCGTCAGCCATACACTAAAATAGTAGTTGAAAAAATAAACGCTTAATTATCATGATTAAAGTTAAATATTTTTACAATGACGATTTCCAATTAAAAGGATTTTCTGTAAAAGGACATGCTGAATACGCGGAGTACGGAAGAGATATAGTTTGTGCAGCTGTTACAACTCATGCAATAGCGACAATTAATTCTCTAGATGTCTTACAGAAGGTCGAGTTCGAAAGCGTTGAGGCAGAAGAAGGAAATATTTCTTGTATAGTCAAAGATGATTGTATAGAAAAAGCTCAACTTCTATTACAGCACTTTCAACTAGCGATTCAAGAAATCAAACGGGAATACCCAAAAAATATAAAAATTCTTAAAAAATAGGGGGTGACTTCCAAATGTTAAAGATGAACTTACAGTTATTAGCATCTAAAAAAGGGGTAGGGTCTTCAAAGAATGGTAGAGATTCTGTTTCTAAAAGATTAGGTGTTAAAAGATTCGATGGACAGTTAGTTACTTCAGGAAGTATATTAGTTAGACAGAGAGGAACTAAAATACATCCAGGAAACAATGTTGGTAAAGGTGGAGATGACACTTTATTCGCATTAATAGACGGAACTGTTAAATTCGAAAGAAAAGACAAAAAAAGAAAAAAAGTTTCTGTATACCCAGTTTCAATAGCTGAATAATTACAGGACTACAGCTAAGAATGAAAAGGAGTGTATAAAACACTCCTTTTATAATATTCAAATAAAATTGTACGGATTATATAAATTAATATAAATTAGAGTGAACGGAATAAATATAAATATCAAAAGAAAAGAAGGTGAAAAGATATGTTTATAGATAAAGCCAGAATATTTGTTAAAGCCGGAAATGGTGGAAATGGGGCAGTATCTTTTAGAAGAGAAAAATATGTTCCAGCTGGAGGACCAGACGGTGGAGATGGTGGTAGAGGTGCTAGTATAATATTTGAAGTTGATACTGGACTTAGAACACTAATGGATTTTAAATATAAGAAAAAATACAATGGAGAAAATGGTGGAGACGGTTCTAAAAAAAGAAGAGCTGGTAAAAATGGTGAAGACCTTGTATTAAAAGTTCCTCAGGGAACAATAGTAAGAGATGAAGCTACAGGACTTATAATTGCTGACTTAAAGCACGAAGGTGATAGAGCAGTAATAGCTAAAGGTGGATACGGTGGTAAAGGTAATATGAACTTTGCCAATGCTGTAAGACAGGCACCTGCATTTGCGAAATCAGGTACTGATGGTGAAGAAAGATGGGTAATACTAGAATTAAAAATGATAGCAGACGTTGGTCTACTAGGATTCCCAAATGTTGGTAAATCAACATTTTTATCAGTAGTAACAAAAGCTAAACCCAAGATAGCTAACTATCACTTTACAACACTAACTCCAAACCTAGGTGTTGTTCAGACAGGATTTGGTGAAAGTTTTGTACTTGCAGATATACCAGGTATAATAGAGGGTGCATCTGAAGGGATAGGACTTGGACATGAATTCCTAAGACATGTAGAAAGAACAAAAGTATTAATACATATAGTAGATATATCTGGATTAGAAGGTAGAGATCCAATAGATGATTTTGAAAAAATCAATGAAGAATTAAAACTATACAATGAAAGATTAGCTACAAGACCTCAGGTAGTGGTAGCTAACAAAGCAGATATACTTTTCGATGATTCTATATATGAAAACTTCAAAGCAGAGATAGAATCAAGAGGATACAAAGTATTCAAAATGTCAGCTGCAACTAGAGATGGTGTAGATGACGTTATAAAATATGTAACTCAGTTACTTGCTGAAGCAGAAGAAATAGAATTAGTATCAGAAAATGAAATATATAGACCAGAACTTGATGCAAATAACGAAGAAGAAGGTCTACACATAGAACTTGGAGAAGATGGAGTATTTGAAGTAACTGGTAAAGCACTTAGAAGAATAATGTACTCTGTAAACTTCGACGATATGGAATCACTTCAGTACTTCCAGAATGCTATGGAAAGCCAGGGAGTATTCGACAGATTAAGAGAAATGGGTATAGATGACGGAGATTTAGTAAGAATTTACGAATTAGAATTCGAATTCTATAACTAAGATATAAATTTTAAAAAGATTAAATTATAAAAATAGAGGAGAAAAGACATGCTAAAAGGTAAACAGAGAGCTTATCTTAGATCACTTGCAAATACTTTAAAACCTACAGCTCAGATAGGTAAAGAAGGTGTAACTGGAGCATTCTTAGATGAATTAGACAACCAGTTAAGAGCAAGAGAACTAGTTAAAATAACTATATTAGAAAATGCTGGATTAGATGCTAAAGAAACAGCAAATGCAATATGTGAAGAATTAAGAGCTGAATTTGTTCAGGCTATAGGATTTAAATTCACTATATACAGAAAAAATAATGAACAGCCTAAAATACTATTCCCAGGACAGGCTCCAGCAAAAGCTAAAAAAGATAACGGTAAAAAAAGAGTAACAAAAAGATCAGTACAATAAAAAAATGGCTGTTGCAAAAATTGCAACAGCTTTATTTTTTATTCAGGATATTTTATTTGAGTACTGAAACGATCGTATCCTATTATTGTGTTTTCAAATACACTTTTAGCATTATTTTCGAATACATTTGGGTCTTCTATAGAAGGGCTAAAATGAGTTAAAAGAAGTTGTTTAGCATTTCCCCTTACAGCAAGTGATGCAGCCTCTCTAAATAGCATATGCTTGTTTTTAATAGCCTTTGAGATATCCATTTCGTCACCGTACATAGCTTCACAGATGAATAAATCAGCATCCTCTATAAATTCTGGTATAGTATCTAACGGTCTAGTATCTGTAATCATAGAAATTTTTATACCTTTTCTATCATCTCCAAGAACCATGTCAGGTGTATAATTTACATCATCATCCATAATAGTCATTCCTTTTTGTAGCATATTCCAATATTTTCTAGGAACATTGTTTTGCTGAGCTTTTTCAACATTAAATTTTGGATGTCTTGCAAAATAAAAATTATACCCTATACATTCAGTTGAATGTTCTAATTCTATTGTTTCTATAGATAAATCTGATAATATAGGATCTACAAGAGAGAATCTACCCTCTGGATTTTCAATTATATTCAATTTATATGGTAGTGTGATAAGAACTTGTATAGCATCCATAGCTTCTTTTATTCCGACAGGACCAACAATTGTTACGGTTTTCTTTCTTTCACTATTTCCCATAGTAGAAAGCAGTCCTATAAGACCTATTATATGATCACCATGAGTATGTGTTATGCAGATTAAATCTATATCCTTAAAACCGCAGCCTTTCATTTTCATAGAAACTTGTGTGCCTTCGCCACAATCTACTAAAATTTTTCTCCCATTAAAATTCATAAAAAGAGAAGATAAAAATCTATTTGGTAGTGGAACATTTCCACCACATCCTAAAAGAGTTAAATTAACCATATATTCCTCCTAAAATAGTAAATTTAATATAATAAAATTTAAAATTATAGATACTTAATTAGATTATATTAAAAAAATGATAAAAAAATCTTATTAAAGTTAAAATTGTAACTTATTTGTAATTATAAAATCTGAAATATATAATATAATAATTGTAACATCAATATGATTAAAATGAATATATTTTTGCTATAATAAAAGTAGAAAAAAGATTTTTTCTTAAAAATAAAAATTGATTGTGACTACATAAACACCTAATTTCTAGATAAGGGGGGAGAAAAATGAGAAAAGCATATAAAAGAATAATAAGTACGGCGATGGTATTATCTATAGTAATACAAGGAAATACAGTATTTGCAAAAGAAATATCTAATAATAACAACAATGAATCTAAAAAACTAGTAGTTGTATACGAAAGAAAAGATTCTAAGGACTATTTAGATATATTAATCAACGGAAAAACAAATCAAAAGGAAATAAAAGACGGCAAACTTTGTGAAGTCGTAGATGGAATAGACATAGCGGTTGTTGATTCAAATAAATCTACTAATTTAAAATCTGATATGACAAATCTAATTAAGAGCGGTGCAGAGGCATTTATCTACATAAATGGTGAGAATGTAGATGTATTTAGTGCTAATGACGTATCTAAAAAAATAAGCAAATCAAATGAAACTAACGGTAAATCAAATGAGTCTAAAAAAGAAGATTTAAAAAGAGAATCTACATCTAAAGAAAATCCTTCAAAAGAAGGAACTAAAGAGGATGCAAAAAAAGACACTTCTAAAAAAGTAAAAGTTGAAATAGATTATAGACAGAAAAATTCGTCTAATGAATTAATATCTTTAAAAACAGCAACAACTGTATCATCTTCAGAAAAAGAAGAATCTAAAACTGAAAACAGAAAAGAAGAAGATAAGAATAAAGAAGAAGATAAAAATAACTCAAATCAGAAACCAGAACAAGATAAAGAAGAAAATAAGGATGAGAACAAAGACGAAGTAAGCTTTAACAATGAAGATGTACTAGGAAAAACTTCTACTGAATTAGTTGGAGATTACTATACAATAGGTAAAGAAGAAAGTAACTTTGCAAATTTAATAAATGATGCATTACTTAGCAAAACAGGTGCAGAAATAGCTATGACTAATGCAGGAACTATATTAAAATCAATACCAAAAGGCGATATAACTTATGGAAATATAGTAGAATCTGTAATATTTGGAAATACAGTTATAACTAAAAAGTTAACTGGAAAACAGATAAAAGATGCTATAGAAGTCGGAGCTGAGATATATCCAGAAGCTAACTCTACATTCCTACACTTTGGAAATCTTACATACACAATAGATGTAAATAAAAAAGCTGGTAGTAGAATAACAGATATTAAAGTAAAAGGTAAAAAGCTTGATGAATCAAAACAGTATCTAGTTGCTATGAATGATTATATGTCTACAGATTATAGCTCTATATCTGGATCAGGTATTGAAAAAAATTACGTTGAATTAGATAAGGTAATAGCAGAATTTATAAAATCTAAAGGAACTGTAAACTACAAAAATGATGGTAGAATAAAAGTAACTAAAACAATAAATATAAATAGAGAAAAGGTTAAAAAAGTAGTTACTGCTATAGATAAATTAACATATGATAAGACAACATCTAATATAAAAGCGGTAAATGAAGCTATAAAAATGTTCAATGACTTAAATCAGGACGAAAGAAAACAAGTAACAAACTATAAAAAACTTGTTAAGATAGCAGATTCTTTAAGAAGCAATGGTGTAAATGTAAGTAAACCAAACGGAACAGGATCTAGTTCATCATCAAGTAACTCAAGTGGTTCAAAACCTACACAGAAATCTCCAAAAACAGGAGATGCATCATCAATAGCAGGAGCAGCAGGAACATTTGTAGCATCAGCTGCAGCTTTTGGAGCACTAAGAAGAAAAAAAGAAGACTAATAACTTGAATTAGTATTAATCCCAAATAAATAATAATTGATTGAATAAAAAATCCCCACAAAAGGTTGTAATTTAAAACTTCTGTGGGGATTTTAATTTTAATATAATATTTATCTCATTGTATCCTGTTTCTTTAACTGATAGTAATTATACACACCTAGTGCAAAACATAAAACACCGATAATTAATTTCTTCATACTTATTCCTCCTTAACAATCGAATTCATCAAAATTCAAAAGTTCTCTTAGTACTCTTTTAATAATATCATAATTAAAGCCTTTATAAGCTAAATGTTGATAAATTTTTTGATTAATTTTATTTTTATCCTCGCCCTTTAGCCTTTTTAATCTCTTTTCAGCTAGATATTTAGCGTTTTCGTACTCTTCATCCGGATCAATTTGAGAAATAGCATCTTGAATATCCGATGCGGCTATTCCTTTATTATATAGATTTTGCTTGATTTTATTTTTTCCAAACTTGCTAAGATTCATATTATCGTGGACAATCTTTTCTGCTAGAAGATTATCGTTTATAAGTTTATATCCTTTTAAAAACTCTATTACTTCTTCTACGATATTTTCGTCGTAATCGTTTAATAATTTTTCTCTAAGTTTTTTCTCTGATTGATCAGACTTTGAAAGAACTGAAAGAGCCTTATTTTTTGCTTTCATATACATTTCATCGTGTAAAAGACTTTCAAGTGACTCTTTGTCTATTTCCATTCCTTTTTTCAAAGAATGTGTATAGACTAGCTCTGCATAAACTGCCATAAAATATTCTTCATCTACATATATATTAACTCTATCTTTGCTTCTCTTTTGAGCTTCAATTTTTGTAATAATTGCCATAAAAATCCTCCTCTAATGAGATAGATTAATTTTAATCCACTTGAAAGACAAAGTCAACGAAGAATAATGAAAGAATTGGCAAAATAAGTCGTTTGTTTTACCTTGTATTTTTATAGATTCATTCAAGAAAATGTGAATCTATGGTACAATAGATAATAGTAAAAGGAAAAGGAGAAGTTAGTTTCAATGGGGATTTTAGAACTAGTAGATAGTGCTAGAAAAGCGAATGATAAAAAATTGAGCAAATTTGAAAATATAAAAGAGAAACAAAAGGTAGGTATTTTGGGAGGAACTTTTGATCCGATACATTTTGCACATCTAGCAACAGCAGAATTTATAAGAGATAAATACGATTTAGATTGGATTTTTTTCATACCAACTGGGAATCCACCACATAAATTGGGTATAAAAACAGATAAGTATGATAGATACAATATGGTTCTACTTGCTACTAAAACAAACAATAATTTTATAGCTTTAGATATAGAGATAGAAAGAAATAAACAGACATATACAGTAGATACACTAAACGATTTAAAGAGAATGTATCCAAATGCAGAGCTTTACTTTATAACAGGAGCAGATGCTATATGTGAGGTTGAAAGCTGGAGAGGTGTTAAGAAAAACTTTGAAATGGCTACATTTATAGCGGCCACAAGACCTGGTATAAGTCTTTTAAAGGCCCAGGAAAAGATTGAGCAGCTTGAAAGAAAATACGATACATCTATTATAAGTGTGTATGTTCCTTCTTTAGATATATCATCTACATATATAAGGGAACAGATAGAAGCTGGAAAAACAGTAAGATATTTAATGCCTGAATCTGTGGAAAAGTATATGCAGAGAAAGGATTTATATAAGCAGATAGAAGAATAAAATAATTTGGGAGGGAAGTTCGCTTTTAGGTGAACAAAAGAATTGATGAACTTAGATCAAATCAAAGAAAAACTAAAGGAATTGTTGACAGAAAAAAGATATGTACATTCATTAAATGTTGCTGAAAGTGCTAAAAAATTAGCTGAAATATACGGTGCCGATGAAGAAAAGGCATATTTAGCTGGAGTTGTACACGATTGTGCAAAATACTTTAAAACAGACAAAGTAAACCATTATGTAGAAAAATATAACATAGAGCTAGATGAGTTAGAAGTTGGAAATATTTCTCTTTCTCATAGTATAATAGGATCTTATGTTGTAAAATACGACTTTGGAATAGACGATGATGATATAATAAGCTCAGTAAGATATCATACAACAGGTAAGGTTGATATGAATCTAATGGAAAAAATAATATATGTTGCAGATTTAATAGAGGTAGGAAGAGATTATCCAGGAGTAGAAGAATTAAGAGATTTAGCTTATGGAGGAGATATGGATGCTGCCATGATACAATCATTTGACAACACTATAGCTCTTATGCTAAAAAAAGGAAATACAATTCATCCTAGATCTGTAGCAGCAAGAAACTTTATGATTACAGAAAGAAAAAAGAAAAAAGCTATTAAAAATTTATAAATAAATTTAAAAAGAGATTTTATTTTTAGTTCTATATGGTATAATAGTTTTAATATTTACAAGTAAGAGAACTATTTTGTAGTTTCATAAATTTAAGGAGGAAAGATAAATGGCAGCAGATTTAACAGTAGAACAGATGGTAAAAGTTATAAACCATGCGATAGAAGACAAATTAGGAAGAGATATACTAATTTTAAATATAGGAAAAATAACAAGCTTAGCTGATTATTTCATAATAACTACAGCTTCATCTTCAAGACAGGTTAAAGCAATAGCTGATAAAGTAGAAGAAGATATGACTAAAAACGGATTAGAACCAAGAGGTAAAGAAGGTATAGACTCTCAGCAGTGGGTACTTCTTGACTACGGCGATATAATGGTTCATATATTTGATGAAGAAAACAGAGATTTCTACAACTTAGAAAAATTATGGAAAGATGCACCAGTTGTAGATCCAGATGAATTATAAAATTGTATTTAATCAAAAAGGACTATAAATATAGTCCTTTTTTAAAATAATCAAACTTGACACTTAATATTAAAGATGTTAGAATGTTTTTATTAATCAAAAATAAAAAATATTTACAGACAGTCTGAAGTAGTAGGATAGGAGTTATTTCAGAGAGCTGGTGTTAGCTGCGAACCAGTATAACAAATTTCTGAACTTGTCAGAAAAGAGCTGTCGACCGTTGTCGGTTTAAAGACTCAACTAAGAGAGTTCAATTTATTTGAACTAATTAGGGTGGTACCGCGAGTATATAATATCCTCGTCCCTAAACGATTACGTTTAGGGATTGAGGATTTTTTTATTATACAGAAATAATAATTATTATATTTGAACTACTAAAAATAAAAAACAGGAGGAGAAAAAATGAGCGTATATGATTTCAAAGCCATAGAAACAAAATGGCAGAAAACTTGGAAAGAAAACAATCAGTACAAAATGGATACTGAGCAGACAGAAAAACCAAACTACTACACATTAGAAATGTTCCCTTATCCATCAGGAAAACTTCATATGGGACATGTTAGAAACTATTCTATAGGTGATGTTATAGCTAGATTCAAAAAAATGAAAGGATTCAATGTACTTCATCCAATGGGATGGGACTCATTTGGATTACCAGCAGAAAATGCAGCTATAAAACATGGTATACATCCACACAAATGGACTATGGAAAATATAGCTGAAATGAGAGAACAGTTAAACCTACTAGGATTAAGCTATGACTGGGATAGAGAAGTAGCTACATCTACTCCAGAATACTATAGATTTACTCAGGAAATATTCCTAAAATTATTAGAACAGGGATTAGCATATAAGAAAAAATCTTACGTTAACTGGTGTCCATCTTGTGAAACAGTTCTTGCTAATGAACAGGTTGTTCAGGGAGAATGTGAAAGATGTGGAACAACAGTTATAAAGAAAGACCTAGAACAGTGGTATTTCAAAACTACTGCATTTGCAGAAGAATTATTAAACGACTTAGATAAATTAGACGGTTGGCCAGAAAAAGTTAAAACAATGCAGAGAAACTGGATTGGTAAGAGTACAGGGGCTAACTTAACATTTACAATAGATGGAACTGAAGATACAATAACAGTTTATACAACTAGACCTGATACAGCTTACGGTGTATCATTCATGGTATTAGCACCAGAAAGCCCATTAGTTAAAGAATTAGTTGCAGGAACTGAATACGAAGCTCCAGTAGATGAATTCGTTCTAAAAATGCACAAAATGACAGAAATAGAAAGAACATCTACAGACCTTGAAAAAGAAGGTATGTTCATAGGTAAATATGTAATAAATCCAGTAAATGGAAGAAAAGTGCCAATATGGATAGCTAACTATGTACTTGCTGACTACGGAACAGGTGCTGTTATGGCAGTTCCAGCTCACGATGAAAGAGATGAAGATTTTGCTAAAAAATACGACCTTCCAATAGTACCAGTAATAGATGAAGACGGAATAATGATAAATTCTGAAGAATTTAATGGTATGCCTGCTAAAGAAGCTTTCGAAAAAATAGTAGACAAAATGGAAGCAGAAGGAAAAGGAAAGAGAACTGTAAACTACAGATTAAGAGACTGGTTAGTTTCAAGACAGAGATATTGGGGATGCCCTATACCAGTAGTATATTGTGATGATTGCGGTATAGTACCTGAAAAGAAAGAAAATCTACCAGTATTACTTCCAACAGACGTTGAATTTACAGGAAAAGGAGAATCACCATTAACAACTTCTCCAACATTCACTGAAACAGTTTGTCCAAAATGTGGAAAACCAGCTAGAAGAGAAGTAGATACTATGGATACATTCATAGATTCTTCTTGGTACTTCTTAAGATATACTGACAACAAAAATACTGAAGAACCATTCAGAAAAGATATAGCTGATAAATGGGTACCAGTAGATCAGTATATAGGTGGTGTAGAACATGCTATAATGCATCTTCTTTACGCTAGATGGTTAATGAAAGCATTCCACAGCATGGGAATGGTAGAAGCTGACGAACCATTCAAAAACCTATTAACTCAGGGTATGGTTCTTAAAGAAGGATCAAAAATGAGTAAATCAAAAGGAAACACAGTATCTCCTTTAAAAATAATAGATGAATACGGTGCTGATACAGCTAGATTATTCATACTATTCGCAGCTCCACCAGAAAGAGACCTTGACTGGTCAGACCAGGGTGTTGAAGGATGCTTCAAATTCTTAAACAGAGTATATAGATTAGTTGATGAATTAGCAGAAGAAGTTAAAAACTGCGATGGTGAATTCGGTAAATTAACTTCAGCTGATAAAGATATGAGATTCACTATAAATAGTGTAATCAAAAAAGTTACATCTGACTTAGATGAAAAATTCGGTTTCAATACATCTATAGCATCTTTAATGGAATTAATAAACGAAATGTACAAATATAAAGAATTAGATGGAAGAAACTCAGCTGTTATAAAAGAAGGTATAGAAGCTATAGTTACAATAATATCTCCATTCACTCCTCATTTAGGTGAAGAATTATGGCAGATGATAGGTAAAGAAGGAAGCGTATTTGATATAAGCTGGCCTGAATACGACGAAAAAGCTTTAGTAAAAGATGAAGTTGAAGTAGTTGTTCAGATAAATGGTAAAGTAAGAGGAAGAATGAATGTTCCTACAGAAATATCAAGAGATGATATGCAGGCTGCTGCTTTAGAAGACGAAAAAATAAAAGAATTAGTTGAAGGAAAAACTATAGTTAAAGTTATAGCTGTTCCTAAAAAATTAATAAATATAGTTGTAAAATAATAGAGAATACAGGTGCTGTTGTAATAACATTTAGAGATGTTTTGCAGCAGCATCTTTTTTTGTGTGGAATTTGTAATTTAACCTATATAAAATAATAAATAATATTGAAAAGAGATTAATCTAGGTATACAATAGACAAAGTGGACTAAAAAATTAAAAGAATACAATTTGTATTAAATATATAAATAAATCATAAAGTTAAAAATATAAATAAAAATTAAAGAAAGGAGATTTTAATGGACGTAAATAGAATACTAGAATTTGCATCTGATGCGGGAGTTTTACTTCTACAAAGTGGTGGAGAAACGTACAGAGTAGAAGAAACAGTTACGAGAATATGCGCTTCATTTGGAGTAGAGAAAACAGGTGTATTTGCAACTCCGACTGCGGTAATAGTATCAGGAACGGTTGATGGAAAAATAAGCTCAGTTGTAAAGAGAATAACTAAAAGAAGTACAGACTTAAATAAGGTATTTGAGATAAATGCTTTGTCTAGAACTATATCACAGTACAACTTTGATATAGCGATATGTGAAAAAATACTAGCTGAAATAGAAAAAGGAAACTATTATTCAGATAATAAAAAGATATTTTTTGCAGGGGTAGGGACTGCAGTTCTTACTGTACTGTTTGGCGGTGGAGTAGCAGATATGTTTGCAAGTTTCTTTATAGGTTGTACTGTTAAATATGTCACAGGATTATTTGGAAAAATATCGCTTAACGACTTTTTTATAAATATGATTGGTGCGGCGATAATACCTACAATTGCAATATTATTAGTTAAGTTTAGATTTATATATACTATAGACAAGGTTATTATGGGATCTATAATGCTCCTTGTTCCAGGATTGCCACTAACCAATGCTATAAGGGATATACTTGATGGAGAGCTTTTATCTGGGGCTATGAAAATAGAGGAAGTTCTTTTAATAGGTATAGCTGTTAGTATAGGAATGTGTTTCGTTTTAAACTTATACATAAGATATGGAGGTATTTAAAATGAGATTAGCACTAGAAGTTGTACTATGTATAATAGCTGCATATAGTTTTGGAGTGATTTTTAATATAAAAGGAAAATATCTCAGAATATCTGCAATTGGTGGAGGAATAGCTTGGCTATCTTATAAGCTACTTCTAATGGTTGGTATGGAGAATAATCTTTCTTTCTTCTTTGCTACAATATGCTTTGGAGTATATGTAGAGGTTTGTGCTAGGTTGTACAATGCGCCATCCACAATAATGAGTGTATGTGCGATGATAATACTTGTCCCAGGATATGGTGTATATAATACTTTTTATGCCTTCCTTACAAATGATTATACAGCGGGTGTAAGAAATGGTATATCAACCCTTATGATAGCTGGGGCTATATCTCTAGGTTTGGTATTTATAACGACTTTATTTAGAAGAAGAAAAACAAATGATATACTTGGAAAAATAATAAACTCATTTAAGAAGATAAATAAAAATTCAGATGAAGATGATGATATAAAAATAGAGGACTTCTAAAAATAGAGGTCCTCTTTTATTTCATATTTATGTATTTTAAAATTAAGCGTATATACCTCTTTCGAAGTAGTCAGTTATAGTATCCATATCATCAGTCTGTCCAAGAGCTAGCATTAATTTTATTCTAGCTTTCTGTCCAGGAAGATCTCCACCAAATATACAACCTAAGTTTCTAAGGTCTCTACCTGAACCATGATATCCGTAGCTATCAAATACTCTACCTGAATGACATCTTGAAACTATAACAACAGGTAATTCTTTTTCTCTAGCGTATTCAACACCAGGTAACATTTCTGGAGGTATATTTCCTCTACCCATTGCTTCTATTACTATACCTTTGTATCCTAAATCTACAGCAGCTTTTATGAAGTCACTGTTTTCTCCTGCACAAGCTTTAAATAGAGCAACTTTAGATTCTATTTTATCAGTTTTTATAACTCTTCTATTTACTATATCTCTAAGTAAAACTAATTCATTGCAGTCTATGTAACCAAGAGGTCCACCAACTAAAGACTGGAATGTATTTAAAGCTAGTGTATTAGTTTTTGTAGCTTCTGAAGCTAATAAAACTTCATTGTTTAAAACAACTAAAACACCTTTTCCTATAGCATCCTTTGATACAGCTGTACAAACTGCAGCTGATAGGTTACTTGAACCATCGTAACCAAGTTCTGAACTACTTCTCATAGCACCAGTAACTATAACAGGTTTTGGATTGTCTATAGTTAAATCTAGGAAATAAGCTGTTTCTTCTAGTGAGTCAGTACCGTGTGTTATGATAACTCCAGTTATATCTTCTCTAGCTAAAAGATCTTCAGTATATTTTTTAAGCTCCATCATTCTGTAAGGAGTCATATGAGGTCCTGGTATTTCAGCAAAGTTAAGAACTTCTATATCGGCAACTTTATCTATATTAGTAACCATAGAAAGTATCTGTTCTCCTGAAAGAGTAGGTATTGCTGCCCCCACCTGGTCATCCACTGTCATAGATATTGTTCCACCAGTAAATACAATTGCAACTTTCTTTTTAGTAGTCATAATAATCTATACACCTTTCTAATAAAAAATAATTAATATTCCAATAGAAATTATAACAAAAAAATACAATAAATACATCTTTTATTTTAGATTTTGCATAAAATACATCACAATCATACTTTTAAATAGTATTAATTAGTCTTTTTGCTTTTCCATAGCTCAACATAGTCGTTAAGTATATTTTTGATAGATGCACCTATTGTTATATAAGCTCTATCGTCTAAATTTGCAAGAGAAACTCTTATAGACCATTTTGGTGCAGCGAATCCGTTACCACCAAGAAGAACTATAGCGTAGTCTTTTGCAAGTTTGTATAATATATCGCATGCATCAAAGTTTTTGTGCATAAAGTCTACAAATTCCTGACCATGATTTAATCTTCCCCATTCATCTATATCAAACTGGAAGTAGTATGCAGCACTATTTTCTAAGTTTACATAGTCTATTCCTAGAGATTCAAAAAGAAGTCTCTGTCTTCTTCTACATATGCTCATGTTTAATTTTTTATATGCGTCAACCTTGTCTATTAATGCAAAAGCAGAGAAGAATGCCATCTGAACCTGCTGTGGAGTAGAAAGTCCTGCTGTGTGGTTTAGAGCAACCCGTCGACTATCTGCAACAACTCTTTCCATAAATGTAAGAGCAGAAGGGTTAAGACTCATATCACTGTATCTCTTATCAACTAATTTTTTAGATTCACCTTTTAATTCTTTTATTTTTTTATCGAAAACATTTCTTTCGTGAACTGCAAATGTACCTAATCTCCAACCAGTAACACCAAAGTATTTTGAATAAGAGTAAACACCTAATGTATTATAAGGAAGTTTTGACATTAATGAATAGAAGTCATTTACAAATGTTCCGTAAACGTCATCTGATATTATCATTAAATCTTCATTATATGTTTTAACAACGTCTATTAATTCATTGCAAGTATTTTCATCCATACCTATTGAAGCTGGATTGTTAGGGTTTACAACGAAAAGAGCTTTTATATTTTTATCTTTTAATTTTTCAAGTTCTTTTCTTGAGAACTGCCAAGTATGAACGCCTCTTTCATCTATAACATCTGCATTTATATTTATTATGTCGAAGTTGTATCTTGGAAGATTTGGTATTTCTAAGTAAGGAGTGAATATAGGAGTCATCATTGCTATTTTATCACCTCTTCTTAAAAGTTCGTTTGCCATAAGTGAATCGAATATGTAACACATGGCAGCAGTAGCACCTTCAACTGCAAATACCTGTATATCTCCATATTCATCATCTATATTGTATTTCATTTCCTGAACTAAGTAGTCGTGAACTATTTTTTCTATATGAGGTAACATTCTATCTGGTAGTGGATAGTTATCTCCTATTATACCGTCTGCTAACTCATGAACAAATTCATCTGGATCGAATCCCATTTCTGTTATACCGTAGTTTACTATATTTTTTAATAAGAAAGCACCAGGCATATCTTTATTTTCTTCTATATATTTAAATAATCTTTTTGCTATACCTTCTTTCTGTGGCATACCTGAAAGATTTCCTAAGTCCCAATTAAGTCTTGTTTCTGTTACTGCAAAATGTCCGAATGTAAAGAAAGCTTCTCTAGCAGAAGAACAAGTCCAGTTTGGATTTCCTCTACCAGCATCTAGTAAAGGTATGTTTTTAGTGTTAGAAGTATCCTTTGCGATTTCTATAAGTTCGTTTTTAAATTCAAACGGACTTAATCTGTCGTACATTTTTTTGATTTCGTCCTTTGTGTAGTTAATCATTTTTTATAATCTCCTTTTTATAATCTTTAAAATATAATTCTTAAAATATAAACTCTATAAATATAATCATCATTATAAAATTGATTCAAATGAATATACATTATTAGTGTCAATTATAAAAATAACTGATTTATTCATCTGAAACAGTATACTTACAGCTTTAATTATAATATATTTTTAGAAAAAGTAAAGAGAAAAAATAAAGTCAAAATACTAAAAAAAGATATTTTTAAATACATAAAGGATAAAAAACTTAATAAATAAAAAGAAATAGTAAATGTATATACCAAAAGACATTTTTTTAATGTCAAAATACGTTTTCTCTATAAAATTAAAATAATGCAAAACTTGTTGCATTTTTTAGGAAAAGGTTATAGAATAAAAAATGAAATAAGAAAAATATAATTTAACAGGAGTTGATTAAAATGTTACAGGTTACTTTAGAAGATGTAAAACAGGCGAGAGAGACTATAAAAGATATAGTTAAAAAGACTGACGTTTTAGAAAGTACAAAATTAAGCGAAAAAACTGGTGCTCATGTTTACTACAAATGTGAAAACCTACAGAAAACTGGATCTTTCAAAGTTAGAGGTGCATGTAATAAAATAGCAAATCTTACTGAAGAAGAAAAAGCAAGAGGAGTTATAGCAGCATCTGCAGGAAATCATGCACAGGGTGTTGCACTTGGAGCAAAATTAACAGGAATAAAAGCTACTATAGCAATGCCAGCTACTGCACCATTAGCAAAAGTTAGTGCAACTAAAGGTTACGGAGCAGAAGTTGTATTAAATGGTACAGTTTACGATGATGCATATGCTAAAGCAGTAGAAGTACAGAAAGAAACAGGAGCTACTTTCCTACATCCATTCAATGATAAATATGTAATAGCTGGTCAGGGTACTTTAGCATTAGAATTCTTTGAACAGTTAGATAACAAAGTAGATACTGTATTATGCCCAATAGGTGGAGGGGGAATAGTTGCTGGTGTAGCAGTAGTTGCAAAAGCATTAAACCCTAATTGTAAAGTTATAGGTGTTCAGACAGCTAATATACCTTCAATGAAAGAATCATTCCAGAATGGAGAAGTTACATCTGCATTCAATGCACCTACAATAGCCGATGGTATAGCAGTTAAAACTCCTGGAGATTTAACATTTGATATAATAAAAGAATTAGTTGATGACGTTGTTGTAGTAGAAGAAGACGAAATAGCACAGGCTATATTATTTATGATGGAAAGTCAGAAAATAGTATCTGAAGGTGCTGGTGCAGTTTCAACAGCAGCTTTATTAAGTGGAAAATATAAACCAGAAGCTGGAGAAAATGTAGTATGTGTAGTATCTGGTGGTAATGTAGACGTTAACACACTATACAGAATAATAGGTGTTGCTTTAGCTAAAGAAGGAAGAAGAGTTAGCTTAAAAGTTAGCATGAATGATAAACCAGGTAACTTCACAAAAGTTACTAGTATAATAAGCGAAACTGGAGCTAATATACTATCTGCTAACCAGGGAAGCTTAGCATCTGGAGATAGTTTAACTGAACAGTCTGCTGAATTTATACTTGAAACTCTAGACTTCGATCATATTAAGAGAGTAAAATCAGCAATAGTTGAAGCTGGATTCTGTGTAAAAGAAATATAGTTACAAATTTAAAATATATTTATAAATAGTTTAAAACATAAAATAAATTTATTAAAATATAAATAATATTTGAATCAATATAAATAAAAGAGTATAATATAAATATAGTGTTAATAAAAACACGTATCTTATATTAATATAATATTAGGAGGGGTTTCCAATGAAACACGAAGTAATACACACTAACAATGCTCCTGCAGCTTTAGGACCATATTCTCAGGCTATAAAAGCAGGAAACTTATTATTCTTATCAGGACAGGTTCCACTAGATCCAGAAACAATGACAGTTGTTGAAGGTGGAATAAAAGAACAGGCAACTAGATCTTTAACTAACATAAAAAATGTATTAGCTGAAGCTGGTGCAGACTTCTCTAACGTTGTTAAAACTACAGTTTTCATAAAAGATATGAACGAATTCAATGACTTAAATGAAGTTTACGCTGAATTCTTCGGTGAAAACAAACCAGCTAGATCTTGCGTAGAAGTAGCTAGATTACCAAAAGACGTTAAAGTTGAAATAGAATTAATAGCAGTTTTATAATTTGATAATTATAGAATTTATAAAGATGTCTCTTTTTAGAGGCATCTTTTTTATTAAATTTATTGTTTTAAATATAATTAATATAAGAGAAAAATTACTTGTGGATAAAGACAGAAAAATAGCTGATATAGAGATATCAGCTATTTTTTACTTATAAGAGGTATGGTTTTGATTTATATTATAAATAATTGAACTAGGCTATATTGAAGTGAACTGCTAGAGCAGAGTTTCTTTCTTCACGAGATAAAGTGTGTCCTTTTCTCATTATTATAGAATAACGTTTTCCGTCGATGAAGAATAATAGAACTTTTTCATCTCCAAAGTTAAATTCTCTATATCTATCAAATTCTGTATTTCCAAGTTCAAGAAGTTCTTTTGAGCTTATGCTGTTGTAGTCAAGTTTGAAACTCTTATCAGCCTTGAATATGACGCTAAGTGGAGTTTTAGCTTCTCCTTCTTCGTATAATTCGTGTTTTTCAGCTATCATTTCATTCTGTTCATCAGATAATGTAATAGGTATGAATTCTCCATTTTCATCTTTTAATAGACCACCGTTTATATCCTGTTTGTATACCATATGAACATCAGCTTTAGGTACATCCATCATTTTTTCAAAGTGAACATACTGTCCAGCATTTTCTATGAAACCTTCATTTCTTATTTCAAGGAATCCGTCTATTTTTCCTAAGCAGAAAGTAGATATAGAATCCTTAGCGAATTTATTATTGAATGGTAATATTGTAAGCATATCACCTTTATCTTCTAAAACTATTGAATAATCAAATGCGTAAAAATCTTTGTCTTCCATTCTTAAAAAATTGTACTGTATTATATTTCCTTTCAAAATTGCCATCTCCTTTTAAAATAAGTTTGAGTATATAAGCAGTGAATATACTAAATGTGATACTCTTATTCCCGCCTACAAACTAATAATAACATAAAAATAATAAATGTGCTACAATAATTAATAAAAAAACAAAGATTTTTTGATAAAAAATAAAAAAGAAATGTTAAATAGTGTAGCATAAATAATAATTACACATCATCTTGTATACAAAATATAAAAAATTTTGTAAAAAATAATTTTAAATATAAAATAAATACCAAATGATGACGCTATATTTCTGCTAATATTGAATTAAATTGTAAAGTTATGATATAATGAAGGATAGTTTAGGTCAAAAATTAAAAAAATTAATATAGATGGAGGAAAAATATATGAGTATGATACATAAATATTCAATGAATGGATACAACATAGTATTAGATGTTAATGGTGGATCTGTTCACGTTGTAGACGATGCGGCTTATAGAGTATTAGATTTCTACAAAGAAAATACTAAAGAAGAGACAGTTGAATTATTAAAAGATGAATTTACTAAAGAGCAGGTTGAAGAAGCTTGGGATGAAATAGCTAACTTAGAAGAAGAAGGTCTTTTATATACAGAAGATAACTATCAGTTCCACCCAGCATTTGTTCATAGAGAGCCAGTAGTAAAAGCACTTTGCTTAAATGTTGCACATGACTGTAACTTAAAATGCAAATACTGCTTTGCTAAACAGGGTAACTTCGGTGGAAAACCTGAATTAATGAGCTTTGAAGTAGGTAAGAGAGCATTAGATTTCCTAGTTGCTAATTCAGGAAGCAGAAGAAATCTTGATATAGACTTCTTCGGTGGAGAACCACTAATGAATTTTGAAGTTGTAAAACAGTTAGTAGAATACGGAAGAAGTATAGAAAAAGAACACGGTAAAAATATGAGATTTACTATAACTACTAACGGATTATTATTAAATGATGAAATAATAGATTACGTGAACGAAAATATGCATAATGTTGTACTTAGCTTAGACGGAAGAAAATCAGTAAATGACAACATGAGAATGACTATAAACGACAAAGGAAGCTACGATGTAATAGTTCCTAAAATGCAGAAATTAATAGAAAAAAGACCAAAAGATAAATATTACTACGTAAGAGGTACTTTCACTAGAGAAAACTTAGACTTCTCAAAAGATATACTTCACTTTAGAGATTTAGGATTTGAACTTACTTCTGTTGAGCCAGTTGTAGACGATGAATCAAATCCATTTGCATTAAGAAAAGAAGACTTACCACAGATATTTGATGAATATGAAAGATTTGCAGCTGAATTAGCTGATAGACAGTTAGCTGGAGATAAATTCAAATTCTTCCACTTTATGGTAGATTTAACTCAGGGACCATGTGTAATAAAAAGAATAACTGGATGTGGTGCAGGTAATGAATACCTATCAATAACTCCAAATGGAGATATATACCCATGTCATCAGTTCGTTGGACAGGAAGAATATATAATGGGTAACATAATGGATGAAAAAATAGAATTCCCAGAAGATCTTCAGAAAATGTTCAGAGATGCTCACGTATATAATAAAGAAGAATGTAAAAAATGCTGGAATAAATTCTACTGTTCAGGTGGATGTCATGCAAATGCATTAAACTTCAATGGAGATATAAACAAACCATATGATTTAGGTTGTGAAATGCAGAGAAAACGTACTGAATGTGCAATAATGATACAGGCTAAATTAATGATGGAAGGTCAGGATAACGAGTAATGATAAAATCATTTTGCGGTATAGAACCACAGATAGAAGAATCCGTATATGTATCAGAGTCTGCTGATATTATAGGAAAAGTAAAAATAGGTAAAAACTCTAGTGTCTGGTATAATGCTGTTGTTAGAGGTGATGATGAAGAAATAATCATCGGAGAAAACACTAATATACAGGATGGCTCAGTACTACATGGAGAAGAAAAAACTATAATAGGAAATAATGTAACAGTTGGACATAGAGCAATTGTACATGGTGCCAAAATAGGAGATAATTCTTTAATAGGAATGGGAGCTATAGTTTTAGACGGTGCAGAAATAGGTGAGCATTGTTTAGTTGGAGCAGGAGCATTAGTTACATCAAATAAGAAGTTTGAAGATGGTATGCTTATAATAGGTTCTCCAGCAAAAGCAATAAGACCATTAACTGACGATGAAAAGAAAAATTTAGAAAAAAGTGCAGATTTATATGTAAAAACTGCAGAAGAACATAAATAAATAGATTTTATAGAGATGGAAAATTAACCCATCTCTTTTTTTTATTTATTTGTGCGAGAGAATGATAATGTATGATAAAATAAAATTAAATATATAAAGATGGGCGGTGAAATAATGCGAATAAGTTATAGACATATAAAAAGATATAAAGAAATTGCCCAGGTTATGGTTAAGTACGGTTTTAGTTTTATAATAGAGAGAATAAATAAAGAAGGATCTGGAAGCAAGATAGATGTATCATCTTCAGAACCTAAAGATGATATAAAAAATATGACATCTGGCCAAAGGTTAAGATTAGCACTTCAAGAACTAGGTCCTACGTATATAAAAATGGGACAGATTCTTAGTACAAGACGGGACCTTTTAGATCAAGATATGATAGATGAGCTTGTTAAGCTTAGAGATGATGTTGAAACATTTGATACCGATGTAGCTATGGCAATAATAGAAGAAGAAACTGGAAGAAATATAGAGGAAATATTCTCTGAGTTTGACAAAGAGCCTATAGCAGCTGCATCTATTGGACAGGTATACAATGCAGTTTTAAAAGATGGAGAAAAAGTTGTAATAAAAGTACAGCGTCCGTATATAGAGGAAACTATAAAATCTGACTTAGAGATATTAAAGAGAGTATCTGGATCTATTCAGGATATTATAAAAGATTACAATATAGATATGAAAGAGATGCTAGAGGAGCTGTCTAGCCAGTTATTAAGAGAATTAGATTATAATTTCGAAGCTGTAAATGCTGTAAAAATGAAGAGAATTTTCCAAAATAGCGATGAGGTATATATTCCAGAGATACATATGGAATATACAACAAAGAGAGTATTGATAATGGAAAGAATAGAAGGAATAAAATTAAGTGATATAGACTTAATTAGAGAAAAAGGTTGGGATACTAAGAAAATAGCACACATAGGAGTTAAAGCTTTTTTAAGACAGGTATTCGATTTTGGATTCTTCCATGCAGACCAACATCCTGGAAATATATTTGTGCTTAGTGAATCTCAAATAGCATATATAGATTTTGGTATGATTGGTATGGTAGACAATAGAACTCTTAATTTCCTAAATAAATTTGCACTTGCAGCATCAGAGAAGAATGTAGATAAGATAGTTAGAGTTCTTACTGAAATAGATGCAATAGGTGAAGAAACTGATATAGATGGATTCAAGGGTGAAATGCTGTATATGATACACTATTATTACGATATACCGCTTGAAAGAATAAGCATAGGAACGGTATTAAATGAGATTTTTAGATTCTTTAGAAAATATAAAATAACTATGCCACCTCAGTTGATAACTTTAGCTAAGACAATAATTACATTAGAGGGAACAGCGAGAACATTGGATCCTGAATTTTCTGCTAGAGAGATTAGCAAGGCATTTATAAAGAATTACTACAAGAGTAGAATAAATCCTAAAAATATCGCAATGGAAACAAAGGGAAATATAGAAGATATAGTATTAGATTTAAAAAATCTTCCAAAGCAGATAAAAAATGTTTTAAAAATAATAGAAAAGAACAATGTAAAAATATCTGTTGAAGAAGTAAAAATGACTAGAATAGAGGATTGTTTAAAGGAATTGACAACACAGATGACAATGGCTTTAGTACTTGCATCTATAATAGTTGGTTCATCACTTATTATTGCATCTCCTAATATAGAAAGTAATATGGGAATAAAATATATGGCAATTGCTGGATTTTTCATATCATTTATAATAGGGCTTATTTTAGTTATAGAAATTGTAAAAGTTAAAATAAAGAAGAGGTAGAATTGGAGGGATTATATGAAAAAGTGGACTCTAATACATAGAGGAAAACCAGGCGTTACAGATGAAACAGAAAAGTTTAAACTTTCTCCAGAGATATCTCAAATTCTTGAAAATAGAAACATAAATTCTGAGGAGGAGATAAAATTATTTACAAATCCATCCTTAGATTACTTGAGAGACCCATTTTTAATGAAGGATATGGGAAAGGCAGCAGAGCGTATAAAAAAGGCAATAGAGTTAAATGAGAGAGTTTGGATATATGGAGATTATGATGTTGACGGTGTTTCATCTACGTCGGTGTTACTTACGTACTTTAAGTCTATAAATTTTGATGTTAAATATTATATACCAAATAGATTAGAAGAAGGATATGGAATAAATAAAGAGGCTATAGAGTATATAAATTCGGAAGGATGCGATTTAATTATAAGCGTCGACTGTGGAATAACATCAGTAGATGAGGTTGAATACGCCAATGAACTCGGTATAGAAATGATTATCACAGACCACCATGAATGTCAGAGTGAAATACCAAATGCATATGCAGTTGTAAATCCAAAACAAGATGATTGTAATTATCCTTTTGATATGCTTTGTGGATGTGGAATAGCATTTAAACTAGTACAGGCACTTACTCCACCAGAAGTATTCAAAACAACAGTTTATGATTATATAGAAATAGCTACACTAGCCACTATATGTGACATAGTTCCTTTGGTAGATGAAAATAGAATAATTGTAAAAAATGGTCTAAAAGCGATGAAAAATGGACATAATTTAGGTCTTTCAGAACTTATAAATGTATGTGGAGTAGATAAAGAAAAAATAGGTTCTTCTCATATAGGATTTACAATAGGACCGAGAATAAATGCAGCAGGAAGACTAGGTTTTTCTGATTTAGGTGTAGAACTATTCACAGCTACAGATAAGGATACTGCACACGAAATAGCATTGGCTCTAGATGAAAAAAATAATGATAGACAAATGATAGAGATGAAAATCCATCACGAAGCAGAAACAATTATAAAAAATGATCCATCATATGAAGATGATAAGGTTATAGTTTTAGCACATGAAGGTTGGCAGCATGGTGTTATAGGAATAGTAGCATCTAAGCTAACAGAAAAATACTACAAACCTACAATACTTATGTGTATAGAAGATGGTGAAGCGACAGGTTCTGCTAGATCTATAAAAGGATTTAGTATATTTGATGCCCTAACAGAATGTTCTGATATACTTACTAAGTTTGGCGGTCATGAACAGGCGGCGGGGCTTAGTATAAGTGCAGATAAAGTACCAGAGCTTAGAAGAAGAATAAATGAATCAGCTGATATAAATCTTACAGAAGAAGATATGATAGAAGAAATCAAAGTAGAGTACGAATTAGATGAAAAATCAGCTAACTTTGATTTAATTGAAGAACTTAGAAAACTTGAGCCGTTTGGTATGAGCAATCCAACACCAAAGTTTATTTTAAGAGATTGTATACTTAGAGATATGAGATTCATGGGACAAAATAAACAGCATATAAAACTAGAAATAGAAAAGGAAAGTGTATTTGAATGCGTCGGATTTAATGCAGCTCATTTAATAGATGGTTTAAAAAATGGAGATAGAATAGATGTATTATTCCAATTAGATGAAAATACGTTTATGGGAAAAAGAAAATTGCAGTTCTTAGTTAAAGACCTGAGACTTGCTTATCCAAAATCGGCTACGACAAATATGGATGCTGTTAAACTTATGAATGAATTAATACCAAATAATGAAAATAGTTTATACAATATAGAAAGTTTAGAGGAATACAAATTAGGACATATAGATATAGAGGGAGAAAGAGTAGAAAATATATTTGATTTTATTGAAGATAATACTCTTGTAATAGCAAACTCTATAAATGGATTTTTCAGAGCAAAATCAGATTTAACACTTTTAGAAGAAGAAGTGGAAATATATTTTAAAGAAATAGATGAAAATGACAAAAAGCATTCAAAAATACATCTGATATTCTCACCTAATATTGATAAAATAGACGTAAAAAGATATAATAATATTATTCTTTATGATTATCTGTATACTAGGGATGACTATGGAAAATTATACTCTAAAGTGGAAGATGAATGTAAAATAATAAAAAATTACAATGAAATAGATAAAATTTACATCAAGAGCATAATGGAAAACATAGTTCCAACTAGAAATGAATTTGTAAATATTTATAGATATATAATAAAAAACAGAGGAATTAGATTTAGAATAGATGATACAATGAATATATTTAAAATAATTCCTTTAAAACTATTTGCAATTATCAAGATTTTTAAAGAGCTTAGGCTATTTGAAGTAGCAATAGATGAGCGTGATTTTGTAAATGTTGAGGTGCTACCAAAACCAGATACTAAGCTTGATTTAAATAGAAGTAAAATTTTAATAAATCTAAATCAAATTAGAGAAAAAGCAAAAGAAATTTATAATGTTTAAGTATTGGAGGAAAAAAGATGAACTTAGAATCTAAAATAAGAAATATACAGGACTTCCCAAAACCAGGTATAGGATTTAAAGACATAACAACTTTATTAAAAGATGGAGAAGCTTTTAAAGCAGCTATAGATAAAATAGTTGAAAACTTAAAAGATAAAGAAGTAGATTATGTAGTTGGACCTGAAGCAAGAGGATTTTTATTAGGTGCTCCTGTAGCTTATGCATTAGGTGCAGGATTTGTACCTATAAGAAAACCAGGTAAACTACCTGCAGAAGTAGTTAGCTTTGAATATGATCTTGAATATGGAACAGATAAAATAGAAATGCATAAGGATTCAATAGAAGAAGGTAAAAAAGTAGTTATAATAGATGACTTATTAGCTACTGGAGGAACTGTAGAAGCTGCTACTAAGCTAATAGAAAGCTTAGGTGGAGAAATAGTATCTATTCAGTTCTTAATAGAGCTTGAGTTCTTAAATGGTAAAGATAAACTAAAAGGATACGATGTGGAATCAATAATAAAATACTAATCAACAGATTAGTTATACAGATGGAACGGAATAAGGTGGTTTTATGCAGGGAAAGAAAAAAATAGAGGGCATAAAGTTAAAAGATGCCGAAAAAAATGAAAGAACGTTAGAAGTTCTCGCCGACACTTCTGCTGAATCAGACAAAGATCTTTTAGAAATATTAGAAAAAGTTAAATCATATGCTCCAAATGGCGATTTGGATACAATTATAAAAGCGTATAAATTAGCTAAATATGCACATAGAGATCAAAAAAGAAAATCGGGAGAACCGTATTTTATACATCCATTAGCTGTTGCAAATATAATATGTGATATGCAGCTAGATATAGAAACAGTAACTGCAGGATTACTACATGATGTAGTTGA
Source organism: Peptoclostridium sp. AF21-18 (assembly GCF_003478825.1). Taxonomy (NCBI): domain Bacteria; kingdom Bacillati; phylum Bacillota; class Clostridia; order Peptostreptococcales; family Peptoclostridiaceae; genus Peptoclostridium; species Peptoclostridium sp. AF21-18. The sequence continues at coordinate 74,327 of NZ_QUGE01000005.1, read as the reverse complement.
AGATACTGAGTACACATATGAAGATATAGAAAGTATTTTTAATAAAGAAATAGCGGATCTTGTAGATGGTGTTACAAAACTTGGTAAAATAAAATACCGCTCAAAAGAGGAAACACAGTCTGAAAACTTAAGAAAGATGTTTTTAGCTATGGCTAAGGATATAAGGGTTATACTTATAAAATTAGCCGATAGACTTCATAACATGAGAACTCTTAACTACATGGATCCAGAAAAAGCAAAATATAAGGCTACAGAAACACTAGAAATATACGGTGGAATAGCTCATAGACTTGGGATATCTAAGATAAAATGGGAGCTTGAAGACTTAGCTTTAAGATATATAGATCACGATGGATACTATGAATTAGTTGAAAAAGTATCTATGAAGAGAAGTCAGAGAGAAGAAAATATAACGAGAATAGTAACTTGTTTACAAGAAAAATTTGCTGAAATGGAAATATCATGTGATGTTTATGGTAGACCAAAACATTTCTATAGTATATATAGAAAAATGAAGAAAAAAAATAAAACATTCGAGGAGATTTTTGACCTTACAGCAGTCAGAATTTTAGTTGATACAGTAAAAGATTGCTATGCTGTCTTAGGTGTAGTGCATACACTATGGAAACCTATCCCAGGTAGATTCAAAGATTACATAGCTATGCCAAAACCTAATATGTATCAGTCACTTCATACTACAGTTGTTGGGCCAGATGGAGAACCTTTAGAAATTCAGATAAGAACTCATGAAATGCACAATATAGCAGAATATGGTATAGCTGCACATTGGAAATATAAAGAAGGTATATCTAATTCTAAAGAAGATAAAATAGAAGAAAAACTTCAGTGGTTAAGACAGATGATGGAATGGGAAAAGGATGTAAAAGATCCTCATGAATTCATGGATGCCTTAAAGGAAGATGTCTTCTCAAGCCAGGTATATGTATTTACTCCACAGGGGGATGTTATAGAATTACCAGCTGAGTCAACTCCAATAGACTTTGCCTATAGAGTACATACAAATGTAGGTAATAAATGTGTTGGTGCAAAAGTTGATGGAAGAATGGTTACATTAGATTACAAATTACAGAATGGTAATATAGTTGAAATACTTACATCTTCAAACTCTCCAGGGCCAAGTAGAGACTGGTTAGGTATAGTAAAAACTCCAAATGCAAAGAGTAGAATAAGACAGTTCTTCAAAAAAGAGAGAAGAGAAGAAAATATTGAACGTGGTAATGCAATACTTGAAAGAGAGTTTAAAAAACATGGATTACCTACTACAAAAGATTCTGTGATAGATAAAAATATGCTTATAATAGCTAAAAAATTTAACCAGCCAAATGTTGAGGATTTAATAGCTACAGTTGGATATGGTGGAATAATGGCATCTCAAGTTGTTACTAAGCTTAAAGAGCTTTATACAAGAGAAATGCGACAGGCTATGAAAGAAAAGAAAGCTAGCCTTTCTGAAGATATAGAAAAACACAACATAAGTGATGCAGAATACAGCAAGAAGAGAAAGAAAACTCCTTCACAGGGAATAATAGTTGAAGGTCTTGACAATATCTTAGTAAGATTTGCTAAGTGCTGTAATCCACTTCCTGGTGATGAAATAGTTGGATATATAACTAAAGGAAGAGGAGTTGCTGTTCATAGAGCAGACTGTGTAAATGTAAACCCAGATGACGAATTCTTCAAGAAGAGAATGATAAAAGTATCTTGGGATGGAGAAGGAAAAGATAGCAATAGTACATTTGAAGCAGAAATTCAGATAAAAGTTGTAGATAGAAGAGGAATAGTAAACGAAATAACTCATATCGTAGCAAATGAAAAAATAGGTTTAAATGGAATAAATGCTAGAAAAGGAAAAGACTCTGAAGTTACTATAAATCTTTTAGTGGAAGTAGAAGGAACAGAACAGCTTGATTATATAATGAAGAAGATAAAAGCAGTTCCAGGTGTTGAAAGAATTTATAGAATGACAAATTAATATATAAATGAGGAGAATTTTAAAATGAGAGCTGTTGTACAGAGAGTATCTCGCTCTGAAGTTACAGTTGATGGGAGAACAACAGGAAAGATAAACAAAGGTCTTCTTGTTTTATTAGGTGTAACACATGGAGATACTTCAAAAGATGTAGATTATATAGTTGATAAAACTATCAATCTTAGAATATTTGAAGATGAAAATGACAAAATGAATTTATCTCTAAAAGATATAGGCGGTGAAATGCTTGCTGTTTCTCAGTTTACTCTTTACGGTGACTGTAGAAAGGGACGTAGACCAAGCTTTACAAATGCTGCTGCACCAGAAGAAGCAGATAAACTTTATCAGGAATTTGTCAAGAAAGTTTCTGAGCAGGGAATAAATACTGAAACTGGTGAATTTGGAGCACATATGATGGTTGATTTAGTAAATGATGGACCAGTAACTATACTTTTAGAATCAAATAAATCTTTTTAGGAGGATAAAATAGTGGAAATTAAAAGAATTGACGATTTTTATACATCAACAAACGTATACATACTATCAGATGATGAAACTAAAGAAGCTGCAGTAGTGGATCCAGGTGGAAGTCCAAATGAAGTAATAGAATACTTAAAAGAAGAAGGATTAGGTTTAAAATATGTAATCCTAACTCATGGACACGCAGATCATATAGGATATGTTAAAGATATATTAGCATATAAAAAAGTGCCAGTTGTAGCTCATAAAGATGAAAAAGAAATGTTAAATGATTCAAGCTACAATTTAAGTAATATGATGAGATGTGGAAAAACTGAATTTGATGCAGATATATATGTAGATGACAGAGATAGCCTATACTTAGGTAAAACAAAACTTTTATTCATACACACTCCAGGTCATACTGAAGGTGGTATGTGTATAAGAACAGAAAATAATCTTATAACAGGGGATACTCTATTCAAAGGAAGTATGGGAAGATGTGACCTTAGAGGTGGAGACGAAAGAAAAATGAAAAAATCTCTTAATAAGATAAAAAAATTCGAAAATGAAATAGCTGTTTATCCTGGTCATGGAGAACCTACTGTACTTGGACACGAAAAACAAAATAATCCTTATCTTTCGACTAGATACATTGGAGAATAAAAATAAAAACACTATGCGAGGGCTTTTGCCTTTGCATAGTGAATTATTATGTATAAGGAGAAAAAAATGCTAAAAGTAGTGTTAAAAGGGCATGACTATGAATACGAGGTTTCAGAACTTATAAAATTATTCACATCAGAGTTTGAATATGTTGAAGAATTACAGAATTCTGAAGAAAAATTTTTAGTCAATAGCATAGAAATAAATGGAAAAAAAGTAATATCAAAAACAGAAGTTTGCGAAAATGGAAGTATAATCGGTGAATTTACAGAACAGAAAGAATTTGAAAAAGATTACTCTGATTTAATAAATAATTCTAATAATTATGCTGAATTCGTGGAAAAGTTAGAAAGAGAAGATTCTCTAGCTGTAAAAAAAGCAGCTAGATGGAGCATTAAAAAAAGTATGTTCCAGGCATTAAAACAAATTATGCCAGATAGCTATGTGCCATGGGGCGATTTAACAGGTATAAAGCCAGTTAAAATAGTTCATAACCTAATATCTGATGGAATGGATGATGAAGAGGTTTTAAATTATTTAAAAGAAGAGCATTTTATAACAGATGAAAAAGCTGAATTAGCACTAGACATAGCTAAAAGAGAAAGAGGATTTATTTATCCATTAAGCGATAAAAAAATATCTCTTTATGTAAGTATTCCTTTCTGCCCAACTAGATGTTATTACTGTTCATTCCCATCTAACTCAATTCAGAAGTATGGAAACCTTAGAAGAAAATATGTTGAAAGACTTTTAGATGAGGCTAGAGGAACCGCAGAAATAATAAAAAATAGAGGTTGGGAAATAGAAACATTCTACATAGGTGGAGGAACACCTACAGCTTTAGACGCAGAAGATATGGATTATATGATAGAAAATCTATTTGAAATCTTTGACTTCAGTAAAATAAAAGAATTTACTGTTGAAGCTGGCAGACCTGATACTATTACAGAAGAAAAATTAAGAGTACTTAAAAAACATGGAGTAAATAGAATAAGTATAAACCCACAGACTATGAATGATTCTACACTAGAAAAAATAGGTAGAAAACATAGCGTGGAAGATATAAAAACTTGCTTCAAAATGGCTAGAGAGCTAGGATTTGATAATATAAATATGGATATAATCTTAGGTCTTGTCGATGAAGATGCAGAAATGGTTAAAAAGACACTGGAAGAAATTAAAAAATTATCTCCAGAAAGTTTAACTGTTCATACACTAGCAATAAAAAGAGCATCTAAATTAAATATGGATATGGATTCTTATAAAGAAAATCTTACTCAGTACAAAGAAATGATCAAAATGATAGATATTTCTATGGAAGCTGCTAAAGAAATGAACTTAAATCCGTACTATATGTATAGACAGAAAATGATGCTAGGAAACTTAGAAAACGTAGGATACGCTAAAGAAGGATATGAGTGCATCTATAATATGCAGATGATGGAAGAAAAACAGACTAACATAGCTATAGGAGCTGGAGCTGTTTCTAAATTTGTATACTTAGATGAAAATAGAATTGAAAGAGTAGACGACGTTAAAAACCTTGAAATATACCTTGATAGGGTTGAGGATATGATTGAAAAGAAAAAAAGGGAGGTAGAAAAAAATGCTAACTAAAGCACCAAGAGGAACAAAAGATATAACTCCTAAAGACTCGTACAAATGGAATTATCTTGAAAATAAATTTAGAGAAATATGTGCACTTTACGGGTATCAGGAAATGAGAACACCGATATTTGAGCATACAGAACTATTCCAGAGAGGTGTAGGTGATACTACAGATATAGTTCAGAAAGAAATGTACTCATTTAAAGATAAAGGAGATAGAGAAATAACTCTAAAACCAGAAGGAACAGCTGGGGCAGTAAGAGCATTTATAGAAAATAAACTATATGCCGATACTCAGCCAACAAAAATGTTCTACATAACTCCTTGCTTCAGATATGAAAGACCACAGGCTGGAAGACAGAGACAGTTCCACCAGTTTGGTATTGAAGCTATAGGAAGCGATAGCCCATCAATGGATGCTGAAGCTATATCATTAGCAATGCAGTTCTTCAGAGAATTAGGATTAAAAGACTTAAAAGTCAGCTTAAACTCTGTTGGATGCCCAGTTTGTAGAAAAGAATATGATAAAAAACTAAGAGAATACTTAGATTCAAAATCAGAAGTTCTTTGCGATATGTGCAATGAAAGAAAAGAAAAAAATCCTATGAGAGTTATAGACTGTAAAAATCCTCAGTGTAAAGAGGCTATAACAGATATACCTTATATGATAGATAATCTTTGTGATGACTGTAAGGCCCATTTTGCAGAACTTGAAGAATACCTAAAAGAAATGGAAATACCTTACGAAATAGATAAAACTATAGTTAGAGGATTAGACTACTACAAGAGAACAGCATTTGAAATAATAGCTGAAAACATAGGTGCTCAGAGCACAGTTTGTGGTGGTGGTAGATACGACGGACTAGTTGAGCAGCTAGGTGGACCTAAAGGAACTAGTGGAATAGGATTTGCACTTGGAGCAGAAAGATTACTTCTTACTCTTGAAGATGCAGGAATAGAAATAGAAAATCCTCAGTCTACAGATATATTCATAGTTACTATAGGTGATGAAGCTAAAAAGAAAAGCTTCGGTCTTTTAAAAGAATTAAGAGATAATCACATAAGTGCTGATAAAGATCACTTATCAAGAAGTGTTAAAGCTCAGTTTAAATACTCTGATAAGATAAATGCTAAGTTTACAATAGTTATAGGTGATGATGAACTTAAAAACAACGAAGCATCACTTAAAAACATGGCTACATCAGAACAGCACACTGTAAAACTTAGTGAACTAGTAAAAGAATTAAAAGAAAGATTATAAATAAAAATAAAAGGCTGTTGCAATTAATTTTGTAGCAGCCTTTAAACTTAACACAAGTATTCGCTCTCCAGGCTTCAGCGCCTCGCTTTACTATATAACACATTTAATAGATGCGAGGCGCTTGCAGAATTGTCGGTGCGAGCTACTTGTGTTTAAGTTTTTTAGAAGGCTGCTTGAAAATTAAATTGCAAACAGCCTTCTTTATTTTTATAGTGAGTAAATATACTAGTTAAATATTGAAATTTCAACGATGCAACTAGCAGTTGACAAATTTGTTAGTGTAGTTGGTAGTATGATTTTAAGAATTTTGGTAAGATAAGACCATAGAAATAGATATCTAAAGGGAACGATATATCGACCAAGTTAAAAGAGGTGAGGAAGATGACATTATCAGAAAAAATAATGAATTTAAGAAAAAAGAATGGATGGTCACAAGAGGAACTAGCAGAGAGATTAGATATATCTAGACAATCTGTATCAAAATGGGAAAGTGGGGAATCTGTACCAACTCTTGAAAAAATAATAAAAATCAGTGAAATATTTGATGTATCCACAGACTATCTTTTAAAAGATGATTTTAAAGAAGAAAAATTTGATAGGAGTGAAAGCTCAATTTATATGAATAAAATTGAGGAAAGTTCATATATAAATAATAGAAATATATCATCAGATATAGCTATAGATAGAATTATCGGTGAAGAAAAAGCTAATGAGAATGTGATAAAAAGAAGAAAGACTAGTTTTGAAGAGGTTTCAAATTATATTGAACTAGCCGAAATTACTGCAAAAAAATTTGCTAGAGCTGTTATGTTTTGTATTTTATCACCAGTAATGTTGGTACTTTTGGCTGGATTTGCAGAGCAACATAAAATTCCACTAAAAGAAGATCATGCAGCTATGATTGGCCTAATAATACTTTTAATTATGGTTGCTAGTGCAGTATCAGTATTTATAATATACGGAATGAAAATGGATAAATTTAAATATATGGATAGACCGATAGAAGTAGATTCAAGTTCTTTAAGATTTGTAGAAGAAAAGAATGATAGTTTTGAAGGAAAATTGCAACAGAGTATGGCTTTTGGAGTAGCTTTATTCATAATAGGAGCAATTCCTCTTATTGCGGCAGGAGCATTAGATGCAGAAGAATATATAATGGTAATTTGTGTAGCATTGCTTTTAGTATTGATTTCAATAGGAGTTAATATGATAGTTAAAGCTGAGATGCTAAGAGAAGGATATGAAAAAGTACTGCAAATTGGCGAGTATACAGTAGAAGAAAAAGAAAATAATAGAAAAAATGAGCATTTAGATACAATATACTGGTGTACAATAGCAACTATATATTTAGCATATAGTTTCTATACATTTAACTGGCATATAAGTTGGGTAATTTGGCCTTGTGCAGGTGTATTCTACGCTGTAGTTGAGGCTATAACAAAAGTGGTAAGAAAAGTATAAATATAAAAAAAGGATGTTCTCAAAAATATAATTGAGACATCCTTTTTATTTTTATAATTGTAGCTGCATAGATATTTCATCGTCGTATTTTCCGTCTATGCAAATATAGTCCTTTTTTATTCCTACAGTTTTAAATCCATATTTTTTATAAAGATTTATTGCAGCGCTATTTTCCCGTCTTACAGATAGAACTATATTTTTAATATTTTTTTCTTCTGCAAACTCTATAATTTCTTTTGTTATAGCATTTCCAATCCCTATTCCCCAAAATTCTTTAAGGACAGTTATAGAATACTCTACGTTGTGAGATAATCTTAATTCAGCAGAAGAATTAAGCTCTGCAATGCAACAAAGAACTTCATCTATAAAACCAAGAATCATTATAGTCTTACTATTTCTATTGATGTTTGAGATTACTATTTTTTCTTCATAAGGTGTTACAAAATATTCATCAGATGAAAAAGATAGATTATCGCTTTCATCTGAAGTTACTTTAAAGAAATTAACCACAGTTTCTGCATCAGCTGTGATAGCATTTCTTAATGATAATATATCACCATTTAAAAGTTTTATGTCTTTCTCAAAATAAAAGGGATTGTTATTCCCTAAAAATTCACTCATACAAACTCACTCCTTACAGAGTTCATAATATCAGAGAGAATATACTATGTCTACAATAGATATATAGTTAACATTAATACAATTATAGATATTTCAAATATAAATATAAATTTAAAGAATTAATCTAAAATAACTTTCCAATTAGGATCATTATATGCATCAAAGCACATTTTAACTTGTTCCTTAGTACACTTGGCTTCATCTAACTCTGGAAGTTCATTCAATCCAAAGAATTTAGCTTCAGTAGTTTCTATATTTTCTACAAATCCACCATCAATTAATTCACATTGTACAAATATTTTGCAGATACCATAAACATAAAGTGGTTTATTTCTTTTATTTCTATCGTGAAGTGCGATAACTCTATCACATTTTACATTATATCCAGACTCTTCTCTAACTTCTTTTACTGTATTAGAAGCGACTGACTCTAACACATCACACCAACCTCCAGGAAGCGACCATTTACCAGTATTTTCATGAACAAGTAGTATTTTACCGTCTTTAAAAACAGCTCCTCTAGTATCTATCTTTGGAGTTTGGTAACCTTTTTCATTGCAGAAAAGATTGTAAACTTTGTCTTTTGGTATTTCAGTCTTAAAAGAAATCATTTCTGCGGCGATATCTCTAAGCATTTCATATCTTTCTTTATCGTAAATATCTTTTGTGTATTCAATTCCAGCCTGGGCTATACTCTGAATATCTATTGCCCATTTAAGCCAAGGTTCATTTAAAAAAGTATTATTTTTCATGTTTCCTCCTATATCTCAAAAAATGAGAAATATGTTATAATATTAAAATATGATAATAAAAAACTTATCAAGGCAATTATAACACATTGTATTCACAATAAAGTGTTAATACGATATAATATATACTATATGCAATTTATTAAAATGTAAAAGAACAATTGCTAACTTAATAGCTTGATGTTCAGTAAATTGGAAAGAATACTCGGACTTTTGTCAAGGGAGATTCAATATAGTCAAAATGAGGACGGAGGTAATAAGTTTGGAAACAATAAAAGGTCTAAAAAGAAGCTGCTATTGTGGCGAATTAAGAGCTGAAAATATAGGACAGGAAGTTGTACTTATGGGATGGGTACAGAAAAAGAGAAATCTTGGAGGTCTTGTATTCGTTGATTTAAGAGATAGAGGCGGAATATGCCAGATAGTATTCGATACAGATGTAGATAAAGAAGCTTTTGAAAAAGCAGAAAAATTAGGATCAGAATATGTAATAGCTGTTAAAGGGGAAGTTAGAGAAAGACAGTCTAAAAACCCTAACATGCCAACAGGAGATGTTGAAGTATTCGCAAATGAATTAAGATTACTAAACAAATCAGAAACACCACCAATATACATAAAAGATGACGATGATGTTTCAGAAGCATTAAGATTAAAATACAGATATCTTGATCTTAGAAAACCAAAAATGCAGAGAAACTTAATGTTAAGACAGCAGGTTACTAACATAGTAAGAAGATACTTAACAGAACAGAACTTCTGTGAAATAGAAACACCATTCTTAGTTAAACCAACTCCAGAAGGTGCAAGAGACTACTTAGTACCAAGTAGAGTTAATGAAGGTAAATTCTATGCATTACCACAGTCACCACAGTTATTAAAACAGTTATTAATGGTTTCTGGTATGGATAGATACTTCCAGATAGTAAAATGTTTCAGAGATGAAGATTTAAGAGCTGATAGACAGCCAGAATTCACTCAGATAGATACAGAAATGTCTTTCGTTGAAGCAGAAGATGTTATGACAATAATGGAAAAAATGGTTCAGGAAATATTCAAAGAAACTATAAATGTTGATATAGAACTTCCTCTACCAAGAATGACTTACGCAGAAGCTATGGACAGATACGGTTCAGACAAACCAGATACTAGATTTGGATATGAATTTGTAAACATAACTGATTTAGTTGAAGGATGTGGATTCAAAGTATTCGCTGACTGTGCTGAAAAAGGTAAGAGTGTTAGAGGGATAAATGTTGAAGGAATGGCTGAAAAATTCCCAAGAAAACAGATATCTCATTTAGAAGACTGCGCTAAAACATACAAAGCTAAAGGTCTTGCATGGATGAAAATAACTGAAGAAGGAGTAACATCTCCAATAGCTAAATTCTTCAGTGAAGAAGACTTAAATGCAATAGTTGAAAGAATGAATGGTAAAGTAGGAGATTTACTTCTATTCGTTGCTGACAAAGATGCTATAGTTTACGATGCATTAGGACAGGTAAGACTTGCTGTTGCAGAAAAACTAGGAATATTAGAAGAAAAGAAAAATCAGTTCAACTTCTTATGGGTAACAGAATTCCCACTATTTGAAGAAGATGAAGAAAATGGAAGATATGTTGCTAAACACCATCCATTCACTTCTCCATTAGATGAAGATATAGACAGACTTGACACTGATGAAAAAGATACATTAAGAGCAAAAGCATACGATATAGTATTAAATGGATACGAAGTAGGTGGAGGATCTGTGAGAATATCTGACTCTGAAGTTCAGAAAAAAATGTTCGCAGCTCTAGGGTTAAGTGAAGAAGAAGCTTATAACAAATTCGGATTCTTACTAGATGCTTTCAAATACGGTGCACCACCACACGCTGGTATGGCATTTGGACTTGATAGATTAGTTATGCTACTTGCAGGAGTGGACAACATAAGAGAAGTTATAGCATTCCCTAAAAACCAGAACGCTATATGTCCAATGACAAATGCTCCAGCTCCAGCAGAAGATGCTCAGCTTGAAGAATTAAGCATAAAAGTAGATATAAAAGAAGAAAACTAAATTGTAAATATTAAAATAAATATAGACAAATTTAGCTAAAAGATATATAATACTTATTACAAAATAATAATACTTCTCGAAGGGGAGTAGCTTACACAGATAAGTGCAGTTGGTCGTCAATACAGCATATACGCTCGGTCAACTGGCGAGGATAGAATGTTAACCTTGATAGCGAGACCTTCAAAATAGACAACGGTTTATTTTGAAGGTTCGTATCAAGGTTTTTTTATTACTCAAAATAAATCAAAAAGGAATCATATCTATTAGAGAAGAAAAGGAGGAATACTTATGTTTTATCAAAAAAATTATGAAGAAGTTTTAACTGACTTAGAATCAAGTGAAAATGGTTTGAGTCAAGAAAAAGCAAAACAGCTTTTAGAAAAACATGGCTACAACGAATTACAGGAAAAAGACAAAGTACCTGTATGGAAACTATTTTTAGAAAGCTTTAAAGATCCACTAGTAATAATACTTCTTATAGCTGCAATAGTTCAGATTGCATTAGGTGAAACTATGGAATCTTTAATAATATTTGCGGTTATAATACTTAACAGTATACTTGGTGTTGTTCAGACTAAGAAAGCAGAAAGCTCATTAGACAGTTTAAAAGCATTATCTGCACCAAATGCGAAAGTTATTAGAGGTGGGGATAAATTAACTATACCTGCTAAAGAATTAGTACCAGGGGACGTAGTAATACTTGAAGCAGGGGATTATGTACCAGCAGATGGTAGATTAATAGAAGCACAGACATTAAAATGTGTTGAAGGAATGCTTACAGGTGAATCAGAACCAGTATTAAAACACATAGATGTTATAGAAGATGAATCTCCTTTAGGAGACCAGAAAAATATGGTATTCAGTGGTTCAATGGTAGTTTATGGTAGAGGAACATTTGTAACAACTGGAACTGGTATGAACAGTGAAATGGGTAAAATAGCAGGACTACTTGAAAATGCAGACTCAAAACTTACTCCACTTCAGCAGAATATAGAAGCATTCAGTAAAAAATTAGGTGTTGGTATAACATTACTTGCACTATTAATATTCGGAATACAGGTTGGTAAAGCATTCCTAATGGGAACAGGAAATATGGGTGAGGTAGTTCTTAGCTCATTCATGTTCGCAGTAGCAATAGCCGTTGCTGCAATACCAGAAGCATTATCATCAATAATGACTATAGTTTTAGCAGTTGGAACAAATAATATGGCTAAAAAACAGGCTATAATAAGAAAACTTCCTGCAGTTGAAACATTAGGTTCAGCAAAAGTTATATGTACAGATAAAACTGGTACACTTACTCAGAACAAGATGACAGTAGTAGATTTATACATGAATGGAACTGAACCAGAAGTTATGAATTCAGCAGAAAGCTATGAATCTAACGCACACAGCAGATTACTTACATTATGCTCAGTATTATGTAATGACTCTGCAATAGGTAGTGAAGGTCAGGAAATAGGTGACCCAACAGAAACCGCTTTAATCAATTTTGCAAATAAAAATGGATTAAACTATGAAGATATAAGAAATGAAAATCCTAGAGTTGAAGAATTACCATTCGACTCTGATAGAAAATTAATGACAACTGTAAATAAAACTAGAGATGGATACTTTATGTTTACAAAAGGTGCTCCAGATATAATATTCTCTAGATCAAAATACGTTTTAATAAATGGAGAAAAGAAAGAACTTACAGATGAAATAAAACAGCAGTTTAGAACTCAGAACGAAGGATTCTCAAATAGAGCGCTAAGAGTTTTAGCATTTACATATAAAGAAGTAGAAGAAGGATTTGCTCCTTCGATAGAAGATGAAGACGATTTAACTTTAATAGGTCTACTTGCAATGATAGACCCTCCAAGAGCAGAAGTAATAGATGCAGTTGCAGAAGCTAAAGAAGCTGGAATAAAAACAGTTATGATAACTGGTGACCACAAAACAACAGCAGCTGCAATAGCTAGAGAAATAGGAATAATGGAAGATGGTGACCTTGCTTTAACAGGTCAGGAATTAGACGCACTTACAGAAGAAGAACTAGATGAAAAACTAGAAAAAATAACTGTATACGCAAGGGTTTCTCCAGAAAACAAAATAAGAATAGTAAGAGCTTGGCAGAAAAAAGACTGTGTATCAGCTATGACAGGTGATGGTGTAAATGATGCACCAGCTTTAAAACAGGCAGATATAGGTATAGGTATGGGTAGTGGTACAGATGTTGCAAAGGATGCCAGTGATATGGTACTAGTTGACGACAACTTTGCAAGTATAGTAAATGCAGTTGAAGTTGGTAGAACAGTTTATAGCAATATCAAAAAATCTATAACATACTTATTTGCAGGTAACTTTGGTGCGATAATAGCTATACTATTTGCGGTATTTGCTAACTGGACAAATCCATTTACAGCATTACAGCTTCTATTCATAAACCTTGTAAATGACTCACTTCCAGCAATAGCACTAGGATTTGAACCAACAGAAAGAGGAACAATGAAGAGAGCTCCAAGATCAGCAAATGAAGGTATATTAGCTGATGGAACTATGCAGCGTGTAGTATTTAGAGGTATTGTAATAGGTATAGTTACAATAATAGCTCAGTACATAGGAATGCAGGTATCTCCAGAATTTGGTGTAGCAATGGCATTCACAACATTAATATTTGCAAGAACATTACAGACAATAGCAAGCCGTTCAAACGTAGATCCTGCAGTTAAAATAGGATTCTTCTCAAATAAATACGTTATAGGTGCTATGACAGTATGCTTCTTATTATACTCAATAGTATTAATACCAGCAGTAAGACAAATATTCTCAATACCACTAGCATTTGGTATGCAGGAACTTGGAATATGTATAGGACTTGCATTAATATCAACTCTTGTAATGGAAGTTGGTAAAATATTTATAAGAAAATCAGTTAAATAATTTAGTAAATAGAAAAATCCACAACGAAAAAATAGGAAGTCTTTGACTTCCTATTTTTTTGTTAAATAAAATAGATAAATTAACTTTATTGAACTATTTTAGATAATAAGATATAATGGTAGGAGTTAAAAAAATATGTATATAGGTGAGGGAAAAAATGAACAGAAAAGATTTACTTCAAAGAATATTGGAGTTTAAAAGAAAGCTATCATTTACTTATTACAAATTTCTTTCGACTCCACACGAATATTATCCAGGTGAAAAAATGCATATGAGGGAAGTGCATGTAATCACAGAAATAGGTGAAAATGGATTGGATAATATCAGTGAACTAAGCGACAGACTAAAAATAACTAAAGGAGCAGTATCTCAGTACCTTAAAAAGTTAGAAAACAAAGGGTTTGTTGAAAGAGTACAGGAAAGTGATGATAAAAGACAGTATTCTGTTAAATTAACTGAAAAAGGAAAGGAACTGGATAAGATTCATACTAAATATGATAATGAACAATATGCAAAAGCATGTCCTTTCTTTAATGAATTTACAGAAGAAGAACTAGAACTTATCTGTAGATTTGAAGCAAGATTTGCTGAATTTGGTGAAGAAATGCTAAAATACGAAAAAGATGAAAATTCTGATTGGGGAAAGAACTACATCTAAATTAGTAGTATTGACAAAAGAATAGTAAAAGATTATTATAAAGATAGTTTAGTGACTAAATGATATAGTTGTAATTTACAATATCGTAGTACTGAACTATTTTTTTGAAATATAGTTTAGTAACTAAAATAAAAATAGAGGTGATAATTTTGGTATATTCAATATACTTTAGTCCAACAGGTGGAACAGAAAAAGTTGTAGAAACACTAGCTTCTGTTTGGGAAAGTCATGAAAAAATAGATTTAACTCCACTTAAAGCTAAATCTAATAAAGAGTTTAAAGAAGAAGATGTATGTTTAATAGCTGTACCTTCTTATGGAGGAAGAGTGCCAGCAGTTGCAGTGGAAAGAATTTCTAAATTAAAAGGAAATAATGCAAAAGCAGTTGCAGTTGTTGTATATGGTAATAGAGATTACGAAGATACTATGTTAGAGCTACAGGAAGTATTAGAAAATTGTGGTTTTAGAGTAGGTGCTATGGTTACAGCAATAGCAGAACATTCTGTAGAAAGAACGGTTGCTGCAAATAGACCGGATTCAAAGGATATAGATGAATTAACAAAATTTGCAAAAGAAATAAAAGAAAAATTTAATTCAGGTGATATAAACACAGAATTAAAACCAAAGGGAAATAAACCATACAGAGAATATAATGGTATACCTTTAAAACCAAAAGGATCTAGTGCATGTAATGGATGTGGAGTATGTGCCACAGTTTGTCCCGTGGGGGCAATTTCTAAGGAAAATCCTAAAAAAGTAGATAAATCAAAATGTATTTCTTGTATGAGATGTATAAAAGCATGTCCATCTAATGCTAGAAAGGTAAATCCTGTAATGAAAGCAGTAGCTGGTAAAAAACTTAAAAAATCATGCTCTGATAGAAAAGAAAATACTCTTTTAATATAAATTATATTTAATAAAGGCAAGATAATAACTTGTAAGTATGATGATAAAATAATTTGTCATATAAAATTAGTTATTTGTTTTGCCTTTATTTTTTTGATTTACAACATAAATAAAATGTAATATAATTGAATTTATATAGTTTAACGAAAATTGAGAAAATTTAAATTAAAAGTTAGACTAATTAATAAAATAAAAATACCAATTTAAACGAATAAAGTAGAAAAAACTAAACCGAAATTTATCAAAATAGGAGGAGATTTTTATGAAATTGTGGGGAGGGCGCTTTAGAAAGTCTGAAAACAAATTAATGGAAGAATTTAACCAGTCTTTCGGATACGATAACGTTCTTTATAAAAAAGATATTGAAGGAAGTTTAGCACATGTATATATGCAGGTGAAATGCGGACTTTTAACAGAAGAAGAAGGAAAGGCTATAACTGATGGACTTGTTGGAATACTTGAGGATATAGAGAGTGGAAAACTACCACTTGATGGAAACTACGAAGATATTCATACATTCACAGAAGCTAATCTTATAGAAAGAATTGGAGAAACAGGAAAGAAATTACACACAGCAAGAAGTAGAAATGACCAGGTAGCTGTAGATATGAGATTATATGCAAAAGAAAAAGGTGCAGAAATAGCAGATCTTACAGCTATGTTAAAAGATACAATAAAAGCAAAAGCTGATGAAAATCCATGCATAATGCCTGGATACACTCATTTACAGAGAGCGCAGGTTGTAACATTTAAGCATCATTTAATGGCATACCATAGTATGTTCTCAAGAGATGAAAAAAGACTTAGAAATGCTCTTGAAATATTAGATGAATGTCCTTTAGGATGTGGTGCATTAGCAGGAACAACTCACGATATAAATAGAGAAATAACTTCAGAAAAATTAGGCTTCAAAAAACCAGTAGATAACTTTATGGACGGTGTAAGTGATAGAGATTATTTACTTGAACTTATGTCAGATTTCTCAATAATAATGATGCACCTAAGCAGATTAAGTGAAGAACTAATACTTTGGAGTTCACAGGAATTCAAATTTGTTGAAATAGACGATTTATATTCAACAGGAAGCTCAATAATGCCTCAGAAGAAAAATCCAGATGGTGCAGAACTTATCAGAGGTAAAACAGGAAGAGTATATGGAAACTTATTCTCACTATTTACAGTAATGAAAGGAATACCTCTAGCATACAACAAAGATATGCAGGAAGATAAAGAAGGATTCTTTGATAGTGTAAGAACTCTTGAAATGTGCTTAGAAATAATGGCTAGAATGATAGAAACTCTAAAAGTTAGAGATGATAACATGAAAAAAGCTGTAAAAGGTGGATTTTTAAATGCGACAGAAGTTGCAGATTATCTAGTTAAAAAAGGAACTGCATTTAGAGATGCTCATGGAATCGTTGGAAATATAGTAATCTACTGTGAAGACCACGATAAAGCAATAGAAGAATTAACATTAGAAGAACTAAGTCAGTTCTCAGACGTATTTGATGAAGAAATATATGACTTTATAGACTACGAAAACATACTAAACAAAGGAATTAAAAAGAATCTAAAATAAATATAAAATGGGCTGTTGCAGATTGCAATAGCTCTATTTTTTTAGCATAATTTTTTATAAATTTTCAATTTAATTATGATGGAGGGTTAGGGAGATTGTAATATTAAAAAATTTATATATTTTTGTATATTATAAATATAATTAATAAAAATATATAAAATAAAGTTAAAAACGTTTTGGAATTATTATATGTAAATAAAAAATATTATAACCAAAAAAAATATAGTTATAGATAAAAACTATGAAAATATTATTTTTTCTTATGATAACATAAAAGAAGATGATTTTAACTTGAATTCAATATAAAGTTAATTCGAAGTTAATTGACGCTAAAAATATACATGTAAAAAAGAATTAAATTATAGGGGGGGATTATGGATTTTGAAGTAAGCTATTTTTTAGAAGTAATGCCAAAAATATTAGGAGCACTTGGAGTTACACTTGAATTATCAGTTATTGCTCTTGTAATAGCTATTATTTTGGGATTAGTTTCTGCTGTATCTAATTATTACAATATAAAGGGAATAAACTTTATTTGTAAAATATATATATCTATATTTAGGGGGACTCCTTTAATGCCACAATTATTCTTCTTCTGTTACGGTATTGCATATATAAGCGAGACTGTAAAAAATATGGATCCACTTTTAGCGTCTGCAATCGTATTAGGTCTTAATGTGGGTGCATATATGTCAGAAAATATAAGAGGAGCTTTTATGTCTGTTGATAAAGGACAATTAGAAGCAGCATTTTCATTTGGAATGTCTAAATATCAAACAATGGTAAAAGTTGTAATGCCTCAAGCTATGAGAAGTGCATTTCCATCATTATTTAATAACTTGATAGATTTAATAAAAGGTACGTCGATAGCGTTTACTGTAGGTGTAGCTGATATAATGGGAATGGCAAAAATGGAAGGCGCTTTTACATTTAGATTTTTTGAAGTATACGCAGCAGTTATGATTATTTATTGGGTTATAATTACAATTTTAAGTTTTGTACAGAAAAAACTTGAAATACGTTGTAATTTAGCATATTAAAAAATAGGGAGGAAAAAAGAAATGAAATTAAAAAAAATAATTTCAAGCGCTCTAGTGTTTACATTAGCAGCAACAATATTAACAGGGTGTGGTAAAAAAGAAGAAGCAGAAGCACCAGCAAAAGAAACTGAAAAGGTAATAGTAGCATCATCAAATGCTGGAGATCCATATTCATTTATAGAAGATGGAGAACACAAAGGGTTTGAAGTTGATATGTGGAACGAAATAGCAAAAAGAACTGGATATGAAGTTGAAATGCAGCCTATGGGATTCAGTAATATATTTGGTGCATTAGATTCAGGAAAAGTAGACGTAGCAGCAAACTTCTATGGTCAGACAGAAGAAAGATTAGAAAAATACAATTCTTCTATAGCATATGCAGAAGATAATACATCATTAGGTCTAAAAGCTGAAAATACAGAAGTAAATAGCTTAGAAGACTTAAAAGGTAAAGTGGTAGCTGTTCAGGAAGGTGGAGTTGGACAGGAAATAGCTAATGAACAAGCTGAAAAAATAGGATTTGAAGTTAAAATGCTAGGTGACGGAACAATGGGTATAGAAGAGTTAAAACTTGATAGATGTGATGCTTGGATATGCTCAGAAATAAGTTTATACCATGATGCTAAAAAAGCAGGTGTTGACGTAAGAGTAATAGAAGAACCTATAGTAGCAAGTACTACAGGATACTTCTTTAGAAAAGATGATGAAAGATCAGATAAAATACGTGAAAATGTAGATAAAGCATTAGAAGAAATGTTAGCAGATGGAACAATAAAAACGTTAACTGAAAAATGGTTCTACACAGATTTAACTAAGGGGTTAAAATAAAAATGATAAAAATTGAGGACTTACATATAGAGTTTGGTGAAAATCAAATTATAAATGGGGTAAGTTTTGAAATTAAAAAAGGGGATGTACTTGCTATAATAGGTCCATCTGGTACAGGAAAATCTACTTTACTGAGAGGAATGAATTTTTTAGTACACCCTAAAAGTGGAATAATAACTATAGGGGATGTAAGTGTAAATGTTGAAAAAGCAACTAAACACGATATAAAATCTATTAGAGAGCATATGTCTATGGTATATCAGAATTATAATTTATTTAAAAATATGACAGCTATAGAAAATATAATGGTTCCACTAACAACTGTTCATAAAAAAAGCAAAAAAGAAGCAGAAGAAATAGCTTTGGATTACTTGGAAAAAGTTGGTATGTTAGATAAGAAAGATTATTATCCATCTAAGTTATCAGGAGGCCAACAACAAAGGGTAGGAATAGCTAGAGCAATGGCTGTAAATCCAGATGTGATTTTATTTGATGAGCCAACATCGGCTTTAGACCCAGAAATGGTAGGCGATATATTAGAACTTATTAAAAAATTGGCAAATGCGGGTATGACAATGGTAGTAGTAACACATGAAATAGCATTTGCTAGAGAGGTAGCTAATAAGGTTATGTTTATAGATGAGGGAAAAATAAAAGAAATGTCTACACCAGAAGAGTTTTTCGATAATCCAAAAGATGAAAGATTAAAAGAATTTTTATCAAAAGTTTTATAAAAAATGGTTATCAGCAATTTGCTGATAACCATTTTTTTTGCTATAAGGCAAGAAATAATTATATTCTAAGCATCTCATACATATAAATGTATTACATAAATTTATGATGTGCTGAAGCTATAAAGCTTAGAGTAGTTATAATCTTGTCCTTTTTATTTTCTTGTTTTTCCTGTATCTTTTTTTATAGTTTTATCTTTTGATTTGCTAGTTTTTTTCTTTTTCTTGTTTTTTATCTTCTGTTTTCTTTTAAATCTTTTGTAGTATTTTCTTACTAGTTTATACACAAGATAAATAACAAGTGCACCAAGTGCGATTTTTAAGATAGTGAATAGAATCTTGAAAATAGGCTTTTCTGTTATAACAGCAAACTTGCTAGTAACATCATTTTTAGCAACTAAATCAATAGTTTTAAACTTTTCTCCGTTCTTATATATATAAAACTCTCCAACCTTATCTCCGGCGCTTATTGGAAGAGAAGTATCCTGTAGATCTGTTTTGAATGTAAATTCGTCTGTAACAGTTTGCCCTTTAGGAAGAACTACTGAGTAGCTTTCTTTTGGCTGATACATAAGTTTTTTCTGAGTAGAGAACCACTTTCTCTTAGTATCTACGTAGTCAGCTTTATCCATTATTGTAAATGAATCGTAGTTTTCAAATCCATAGTCTATTAATGTTCTAGAATCTACATAAATTCCATCATTAGTTGAATTAAACACTGCAGATATAATTCTCTGATTATCTTTAACAGCGCTTGTTAAAAGACATTTACCAGCAGCATTTGTAAACCCTGTCTTTATACCATCTACAATATCGTATTTTATATCTATTCTCTTACCTTTATATGTTATTTTCTGATGAGAAGTAAGGAATTTGTTAGAGTTTGTATAAACTCTTTCGTGAGGATACTGTTTAGTAGGCTTGAATTTTACTGATTTAGTAGCTACGATTTCTCTAAATACTGAATCAGACATACATTTTCTAGCTATTAAAGCCATATCCTTTGCAGTTGTGTAGTGGTTATCGTCAGGCAATCCATTTGGATTGTTGAAGTGTGTACCAGTACAACCTATAGCTTCTGCCTCTTTGTTCATTAAATCGGCGAATTTTGGAATTGATCCACTTACATACTCAGCTAAAACATAAGCTACATCATTACAAGAATGAACCATTAGAGCTGTAAGTAGTTCTTTTACTGTGAAAGTTTCCCCTTTTTTAAGGAACATACTAGACGGCTCTATGTAAGGAAGGTTGCCAATAGTTATTTTTTCGTTTAAATCTGGAACATGTTTTATCACCAAATAAGCAGTCCATGCCTTTGTAGTAGAGGCTGGATAAATTTTTACATTTCCGTTTTTCTGATAAAGAACCTTACCAGTTTCATAATCCATTAAAACAGCACTTTTAGCTTCTAAATTTACAACCTTTTGATCAGCAAATACACTTCCTATAGATGTAAAAACTGATGCAAAGACTAATAAGAAGGCTATTAATACTGAAGATATTTTTTTCATTTAAAAACCTCCAAAAATTTCAAATATACTTTTTTAGTATAACACAGTTATGTCAATAATAGAAATGAAAGGAGTGATAAGAATGGAAAAAAATAAAAAAACATTCGTATTCGCAGCTATTGTGATAGGACTTTGTGCAATAGCTGGGATAAAAATTTTTGAAAGTGAGGGAAATGCTAGATACGATATTGCTCAGAGTGAAGATATTCAAAAGGAAAGCAGTGATTCAAAAGAAAGTTCTAGTATAAATCAAAATGGAAATGCACAAAGCACTAATAGTACAGAAGTTACTGTATATATAAGTGGTGCAGTAAAAACAGAGGGAGTTGTGACTATGAGCTCTGAAGATAGATTATCTGATGCTATAAAGGTAATGGGAGGAATTGTAGAAGGCGCTGATATGAATGCTATAAACCTTGCAGAAAAGTTAGTTGATGGAAAGCATTATGTAATACCAAAGCAAGGAGAGCAAATTCCTATGGATGTAAATGCTGGAGGAGGAAGTACTAGTGGAGCTGCACAAACATCAGGAGGAAATGCACAGGCACAAGGTGGACTTGTGAATATAAATACTGCAACACTTGAACAATTGGATACACTTCCTGGAGTGGGTGAGGCTACTGCAAACAAAATAATAACCTATAGAGAAGAAAATGGAGGATTTAAAAGTATAGAAGATTTAAAGAATGTGAAGGGAATAGGAGATAAAAAATTTGAGGATATGAAGAGTAGTATATGCGTATAAAGGATTAAAACCCAAATAGACTATTGTAAATATATAATAAGTCTATAGTTTTTTTATTCAAATATGAAGATTTTATCTATTATAAGAGATGTAAAAAGTATTGTAAGAAAAAGATATTTGTTAAAAATATAAGATAAATCAAAAATAAAATTAAAAAAATAAATTTATTAAAAAATTCAAAAAAGCTAGTTTGATTAAAAAAATCAAGCTAGCCTTTTATTTTGGGGAGAAACGTTAATTAATTATATATAAAACGTAAAAAATATGTTAATATAAGAGTGCACAGTTATTAAAAAAAACGATAGATATAAATAAAAAAACAATAGATGCCTTAAATAGAATTAAAAAAGAAAAATATAAATAACGAAAAAATTTACAAACAGGGGGAATTAAAAATGGCAAAAGAATATAAAAGATTAACAGAAATGACATCAGCAGGAGGGTGAGCTGCTAAAATAGGGCCAGAGGTTCTGGCTGACGTATTATCTCAGTTACCAAAAAATGACAACGAAAAAGTAGGAAACTTATTAGTAGGACTAGACACAGCAGATGATGCTGCAATATACAAATTAGATGATGAAAAAGCTCTAATACAGACATTAGACTTCTTTACTCCAATGGTAGACGATCCATACATATTTGGACAGATAGCAGCAGCAAACTCATTATCAGACATATATGCAATGGGTGGGGAACCAATAGTTGCGATGAACATAGTTTGCTTCCCATCTTGCCACGATATGCAGGTACTTGCAGAAATATTAAAAGGTGGATTCAGTAAAGTTAAAGAAAGTGGTGCATTACTAGTTGGTGGACATACAGTAGATGATAAAGAACCAAAATACGGATTATCTGTATCAGGATTAGTTCATCCAGATAGAGTACAGGCTAATTCAACAGCTAGACCAGGAGATAAATTAATACTTACTAAACCAGTAGGAACAGGAATACTTTCAACAGCAATGAAAGAAGACTTAGTATCTCAGGAAGTAGTAGATAAAGTAATAGAAACAATGGTACATCTAAATAAATATGCGGCTATGAGTGTTAACAAATTTGAAGTACATTCAATAACAGATATAACAGGATTCGGCTTATTAGGACATGCTATGGAAATGGCTAAAGCATCAGATGTAACAATAGAAATAGATTCAAAAAATGTACCTATATTAGAAGGTGCAATAGAAATGGCTCAGATGGGTATAGTTCCATCAGGAGCATACAACAACATGGGTTATATACAGGATGATGTAATGAAGGATGAAAGTGTACCAGAATGTATAGAAGACTGTTTATACGATCCTCAGACATCAGGAGGATTACTTGTTGCAGTTAGAGCTGATCAGGCAGATGATATAGTAAAAGACATGCTTGCAAATGGATCAATAGTTGCAGAAGTAATAGGTGAAGTTAAAGAAAAATATGAAAACGGAAAATACATACATGTGATATAATCAAATAAGGGAAAACAATATCTAAATATTAAAAAGAAAGAGTGGTCAGGTTGAATAAAAAAGAATTATTTAAGATGCTTCCTTCAGTAGATGAAGTATTATCACAGAAAGAAATAGAAGAATTAATAGAAAAATATCCAAGAAGTATAGTTCTTGAATCTATAAGGGAAGTAATAGATATAAATAGAAAGACAATAGTCGCTATAAAAACAGAAGAAGAAGCTGAAAAATTCTCTCTTACTATGGAAAAAGTAATAGAAGAAACAGAAAAAAAAGCAAGAGATAATTACGCTCTTTCTTTAAAGAAAGTAATAAACGGAACAGGAACAGTTCTTCACACAAACTTAGGTAGATCTTTAATAAGTGAAAAAATTAAAGATGAAATATGGACAGCAGCTTCAAGATACTCAAACCTTGAATATGATTTAGAAAAAGGTGAAAGAGGATCAAGATATGTTCACTTAACAGATATGATAAAAAGATTAACTGGAGCAGAAGATGTTTTAGTAGTAAACAATAACGCTGCAGCAGTTATGCTTGTTCTTAGCACAATGGCTAAAGGTGGAGAAGCTATCGTATCAAGAGGAGAACTTGTTGAAGTTGGTGGTTCATTTAGAATACCAAGTGTTATGGCTCTTAGTGGGGCTGACCTAGTTGAAATAGGAGCTACAAACAAAACACATCTAAAAGACTACGAAGAAGCTATAACAGAAAATACAAGAGCACTTATGAAAGTTCATACAAGTAACTACAGAATAATGGGATTCACAGAATCAATATCTGTTGCAGAGCTTGTTGAATTAGGTAAAAAATACGACCTACCAGTAATAGAAGACTTAGGTAGTGGTGTATTTATAGACTTATCTAAATACGGTTTAGAGTACGAACCAACTGTACTTGACTCAATACACCGGGGTGCTGATATAGTAACATTCAGTGGAGATAAAATGCTTGGTGGAGCACAGGCAGGTATAATAGTAGGTAAAAAGAAATACATATCTGCAATGAAGAAAAACCAGCTAACAAGAGCACTAAGAGTAGACAAACTTACAATATGTGCACTTGAAGCAACACTTAGAATGTACTTAGATGAAGAAGAAGCGGTTAAAAATATACCTACATTAAATATGATAACAATGCCTATGGAAGAATTAGAAAGAAAAGCTAACCTTCTATACGCAGAAATAGAAAAATTAAACCTAGATGCAGATGTTCACATAGAAGAATGTCTATCTCAGGTTGGTGGAGGATCTATGCCTCTTGAAACAATGAAATCTAGAGGAATAGCGATAACTCCAAATAATATGAACGTATCTACATTAGAAAGAAAATTAAGACTTAGCGATTCTCATATAATAGCTAGAGTTTATGATAATAAATACGTTCTTGATGTTAGAACTATATTCGAAGACGAGTTTGTAGATGTGGCAAATGAACTAAAATTAGCTTTTATGTAATTTAGTTGTAGCTTGGATTCGAAATTAGGAGGAAATAAATATGAAACACATTATAGTAGGGACTGCTGGTCATATAGACCATGGTAAGACAACACTTATCAAGGCTTTGACTGGTAGAGAAACAGATACCCTTGATGAAGAGAAAAAAAGAGGTATTTCCATAAATCTAGGATTTACTTTCTTCGACTTACCTAGTGGAAAGAGAGTAGGTATAGTAGACGTTCCTGGGCATGAAAAATTTATAAAAAACATGCTAGCTGGAGCATCTGGACTAGATATGGTAATGCTTGTTGTTGCAGCTGATGAAGGTGTAATGCCACAGACAGTAGAGCATATAGATATACTATCATTCTTAAATATCAAAAATGGTCTAATTGTATTAACTAAGAGCGATATGGTAGAAGAAGAATTTAGAGAATTAGTTAAAGAAGATATAAAAGAAAGAATGAAAGGTACATTCCTTGAAGATGCGGAAATACTAGAAGTTGACTCTGTATCTAAGAGAGGTATATCAGAGCTTATTCAGAAATTAGACGATATGAGTGAGCAGATAGAAGAAAAGAACGAAAACTCACCAGCAAGACTTAATATAGATAGAGTATTTACAATAAAAGGACATGGTACTGTTGTTACAGGTACTCTTCTTGAAGGTAAGATAAGCGTTGATGATGATTTAGTTGTATATCCAGAAAACCTAAAAGCTAAGATAAGAAGTATTCAGGTTCATGGTGAAGATGAAAATACTGCTTATGCTGGACAGAGAACAGCTATAAATATTTCTAATGTTAAAAAAGACGAGATTGGAAGAGGGGATGTTCTTGCAGCTCCAGATTCATTAGAAGAGTCTATGATGCTAGATGTTAAGATGAACATAATCAAGCATGTAGATAAGACTTTAAAACATTGGGATAGATTAAGATTATACCATGGAACAAGAGAAATTCTTTGTAGAGCAGTTCCTCTTGATAAAGAAGAAATTGCTCCAGGAGAAAGCGGATTTGTTCAGTTAAGACTTGAAGAAAGTATAGTATCTAAAAAAGGAGATACTTTTGTTGTAAGAAGTTACTCACCAATGGCTACAATAGGCGGTGGTGTTATAATAGATGCTTCACCTAAAAAACATAAGAGATTTGATGAAGATGTAATCGAAGCTCTAAAAGTTAAAGAAAAAGGTGAACTTCACGACATACTTGAAGAGTACTTAAAACACAACTCTAAAAATTATCCAACTGTTAAGGATATGATGAGTTATAGTGGTGCTCACGAAGAGGATATAAGAAAAGCTTTAGATAAATTATCTGAAGAAGGTAAGATATTTGTGATTGGAAATATGTACATACATACTAATCACTACCAGAAATTATCTGAAAAGGTAAATGAGCTTCTTTCAGATTACCACAAACATAATAGATTAAAACCAGGTATTTTAAAGGAAGAGTTAAAATCTAAGGTTGAAAGTAAATTCAAACCAAAAGAATTTGATATAGTGCTTGCTGCATTTGAAGGAGATGGACTTATCAAAATTGCTGGAAATATTGTTTCTCTTAAAGATTTCGAAGTTGTTTTCAATGAAAAACAGAAGGAAAATAGAAACAGAATGCAGAAGATGCTTAAGAAATGTGGATTTGAGTCTGTTCCAACTATAGAAGAGATAACAGGAAAAGATGTTAGAGCTAAAGAGGTTCTTGATGCTATGATAGGTGATTCTGTTGCTATGCTTGGGGATGGATATATTATGGATATGGAAACTTATGATAAGGCTAAGAAGATGCTTGTTGATTATATTAATGAGCATGGAGAGATTACTCTTGGAGAGTATAGAGATTTAATAGGATCAAGCAGAAAGAACTGCATGATAATATTAGAAAGTTTTGATAGAAATAGAATAACAAAGAGAATCGAAAATAAAAGGGTTCTTATGTAAGGGAAGAGGAAGAAGTATGCTTTTGCTCCAGGCAGTCGAGCTGCATTGTCGCTGCAAGCATACCCTTTCCTCTTTTTTTTGCATAGTGAACCCTTTTTATTTCGATTCCTTGTTGTTATTAGGGAAGAAGGCGAGTAAGAAGTATGCTTTTACTCTAGGTGGCAAGCCAATTGTCGTTGCAAGCATACATTCTTCCTCTTTTTTGTGTTGGAAACCCTTTTTAAATAGTTTTTCGATAACAAATATTTAAAAAAGTAAATAAGAGTATTTTTATTGGAAGAATTTTTATTTTGAAAATTTAATAGTTTGTTTTATAAAGTTTGATATAGCGATTATGGTAAAAAATATTTTAAGATAAATATGAAATTATTATGAAAAAGGAAAGTATATACATGGATTTATATAGAATAAATGTGTATATATGTGAAGTTCTTTACTTTCTAAGGAGTTTATTAAAAACGTTTGATTTATTTTATTAATTTGATATAATTTTAGTATAAACATTACTAATTTTGTATCAAGGGAGTTGACGAGATGTTCGTAGTTTGGGAAAATACTAAGACAGACAGACAGACAGACAGACAGACAGACAGACAGACAGACAGACAGACAGACAGACAAAGTAGTTTAATGTCTTTTTCTTTTGATGCAAAAAATTACATAAAATTAGAGATTAAGCACAGAGAGATTATATTCTAAGGGATATAGTTTTTTCTGTGCTTTTTTATTTGTAAGTTTTAGTATGTTTAAAATTATAATTTTGGAGGGATTATTTTGAAATTTAGAGAAAACATTAGAAAAATGAATGAAAAGAAGTATACTAAAAAAGTGATAAGTGTACTTGCATGTGCTGCAATTATTTCTTCATTAATGCCTCAAGGAGTAAATGCAGAAGAAATAAAAGGTGATTCTTTAGTACCTAATATTGAAAGTACTATTACCAATGAAGAACCAACATACAATGAAACATTAGGTATTTTCTTTGCAAATGCTAAAGCAATTACTATTGAAGCAGGAAGTGAAGGAAAAGTAAAGATTTCATGGGATGGAAGCTCGTTAGAAGTACCAGAAACAGCAAGTATTGTAGGCGGATATCATGATAATGATACCCTTAGTGAAACATCAATAACTATGAATTCTGGTAAAGTAAAAAATATAATTGCAGGAGGACTTCATAAAAGTCATGTAACAAAAGCAAGAGTGGTTGTAAATGAAGGTGCTGAGATAACCGGTGGAATAATGGGAGGAGGAGCATCATCATTAAGAAATAACTGTGGATGTGAAAATGGAAAAAATTGGTATGCCGGAGATCCAAAAAATTCGCCATGTAGAGTTGATGAAACAGAAGTAATAGTTAATGGCGGAACTATAAATATGGTATATGGAGGCGGAGAAGGTATAAGTTATACTGGAAAAGCTAAAGTGTCTATAAATGGTGGAAATGTAAATTATGTAACTGCTGGTGGTTCTAATGGATATACTGGAGATGCTAAAGTATCTATAAATGATGGAACTATAAAAGAAATGCAAAGTGTAAATAGAGGATCAATGGATTCTAGTAATATGGAAATAACTGGTGGAACAATTGGAAAATTATATGTAGGAGGAGCTAATGAAGCTGATGTAACAGGTTCTATAGCTTCTAGTTCTGTATCTATAACTGGAAAAGCAGAAGTAACAACTTTAGATGCTGGAAAATCTGGTGGAAATGAAATAACTAATACATCTGGTGTAACTACAAATGTTTCTTTTGATAAAAGTTGTGTAGAAAATGTAAATGGAAGTGCAAATCAAGATAATATATTTAATCCAACAAATAATATTGAAGTAACTTTTAAAGTAGATGGAAAAGAATATAAAAAAGTTTATGTAACAAAAGAAAATGCTATAAAAGAACCAGAAGAACCATCTAAAAGTGGTTATACATTTGAAGGATGGTATAAAGATGGAGTTAAATATGATTTTAATGAAAAAGTTACTGGAAATATTACTTTAGAAGCTAAATTTAGTGTAATAGCACCAAGTATACCATCAACTCCATCAAAACCTTCTAAACCAGTATATAATCATGAAGAAATAATAGGTTCAGATAGATATGATACAGCAGCAAAAATAGCTGATAAATTAGGATCATACGATACAGTAGTTCTTGTAAATGCAACATCTACAATGTCTGATGGATTATCAGCTTCAGGTCTTGCAGGTAAAGAAAATGGAGCAATATTATTAACTAAAAAAGATTCTATACCTAAAGTAACTATGGACAGAATCAAAAAAGTTAAAAAAGTTTACATCATAGGTGGAGAAAGTGCTATAAGTGCAAAAGTTGCTAAAGAAATAACTGCAGCTAATATAAAAGTTGAAAGACTTGGTGGAAAAACAAGAGTTGAAACTTCAGAATTAGTAGCTAAAAAGTTAGGTAACTACAACAAAGCATTCGTAGTTAATGGATTCGAAGGTGAAGCAGATGCGATGTCAGCTTCAGCTGTAGCTGCTAAAAATGGAGCACCAATATTACTAACTAACGGAAAATCTTCAACTCATGCTAAAAAAGCTGGTGTTGAATACTATGTAATAGGTGGAAATACTGTAGTAGATAAATCAATAGTATCTAAATATGACGCAGAAAGATTAGCTGGATCAGATAGATATGCAACAAATAGAGAAGTTATGGATGAATTCTATTCAGGAAAAGAAAAAGTATATATAGCGAACGGGGATAAATTAGTTGACGCATTAACAGCATCTCCTCTAGCTAAAAATAACGGTATAGTTTTAGTTAACAAAAAATCTGATAAGAGTATATTAAAAGGAAAAGACACTGTTCAGGTTGGTGGAATGGACTTTGAAATAGACTTTGAATAAAACTAAATATAATCAATAAAAATTGATTGAGATTTGAAAGGCTATCACACTATTAATTTAGTGGGGTAGCCTTTTTTAGTGAGTAAATAACTCAAAATAAAAAGTATTATTTGTACTTAGTGAAAAATAATTATTCAAACTAAATTTTGATAAAATCATTTAAAACGTTGAAATTTCAATTACGAAAAAAAGTGTCAATTTTTAGTAATTCTTGTATATACAAAAGTGATAGGGTAAATTATATTAATCAAAAGTGAGGGAAGATATTTATGAGAGAATTTTTAATGGACGAGCATCCAATGATAGTTGAAAGAAGTCTTGCTAGAATTATCGGGGTAAATGAAGCTATAGTTATACAGCAGATTCATTATTGGCTTGTAAAGAATAAGGAAAATAATATTAATTTCAAAGAAGGAAGATATTGGACATTTAATAGTATGCAGAAATGGCATGATGATGTATTTGATTTTTGGAGTGAGAGTACACTTAGAAGAATTTTTACGCCTCTAGAGAAAAAAGGACTATTAATTGTTGGAAATTTTAACAAAATGGGATTTGATAGAACTAAATGGTATAGCATAGACTACGACAAGTTAAATGAAATTGCTGATGAAAAAATAAAATATAAACAAAAGATAAAAGAAGTTTACAAAAAGATAGATAATAACTCTACAAATATAAATAATTGCAATTATTCAAAAGAAGAAAATGCAATTAATCAAAATGAACAAATAAATAATATTAACTTGACTAAATGCAGTTGCTCAGATGTAAAAAATGAATTTAGTCAGGTTGAGCAGAGCAATACCAATAACTACACAAATAATACTAAATATATTACACAACGACTACCTAATGGTATAGGTGTGTGCAAAGTGAAAAAAGAAGACGAGATATTAAAGGAATTTTTAGAAAATGAATATACAGAGGAGTATGCTAGAAGGATTAATGAGATTCTCAAACTCAAAGGGAAGGACTCTAGTTATCTACAGGAAAAAATTAAAATTACAAAGATCAAGAATCCAAGGAGTAAGTGTGGATATTTGTATAATGCAGTGAAATACAACTACATAGAAAATATTGATAAATTGACAGGGGATTTTTGTGGAGAAGGTAATGATTTTAAATATGGGAATTCTTTTAAAAATAATTGCTATGGAAGTAAGAATAAATTTAAAAACTTTGAAGAGACAGTTAGCAAGTATACAAAAGAAGAACTAGATGAACGTGTTAGAGCTTTTAATATTAAAAAATATGGAGAGTAATTTTTAATAAATGGGGGTATAGTTGGATATAAAACTGTATTAAAAATAGAGAATAATTAAAAAATAAGAAAAAGTTTAAAATAGAATAAATTGTGTGTTAAATACAAAAAAATAGTGTATAATATTGGTAGAATTAATTATTAGGAAAGGATTGACTGAAATATGTTATTGTTACTAAAATCTAGACAGACAGACAGACAGACAGACAGACAGACAGACAGACAGACAGACAGACAGACAGACAGACACTATAAGTCTATTCTTTTCTATGAAAAAAATGAATATAAACTTGTTTATAAATGCAGAATAATCTAAAGGGATTACTCTGCATTTTTTTATACAAAAAACAATCTAAACCCAGTAGAATTGTTTTTAAAAAAAATAAATTTTGGAGGATGAAATTATGAAAACACCAAAGCATTTAGCTACAGTAATGGCGATAACTATGGTAGCTGGAAGTGTAGCACCAGTAATGGCAGCTACAACAAGCAGCGAAACAATAATAGGAAATGACAGACATGAAACAGCAGTAAAAATAAGTAAAGATGGATGGTCAAGTGCAGAAACTGTAATACTTGTAAACAGTTCAGCAATACCAGATGCTTTAACAGCAACTCCTCTTGCGCATGCTAAAAAAGCTCCAATACTTTTAACAGGTAAAGATGGACTAAATAAAGCAACTGCTAATGAAATAAAAAGATTAGGCGCAAAAAATGTAATAATGATAGGTGGAGATGCAGTTCTTTCAGCTAAAGTTGAAAAAGATCTTAAAGCTTTAAACGTAAAAGTTGACAGAATAAAAGGTGAAACAAGAGAAGAAACTGCTCTTGCAATAGCTAAAAGATTAGATGGAATAAAAGATGTATCTGAAATAGCAGTAGTAAATGGTACAACAGGACTTGCAGATGCAGTATCTGTTGCAGCTGCAGCAGCTGAAAAAGGTATGCCAATACTTCTTGCAAATCCTAAAAAAGGATTATCAGCAGCTGAAAAATTTATAAAAGATGAAGCAATAAAAGCGTCATTCATAATAGGTGGAACAACAGCGCTACCAGAAAAATTAGTATCTAGTTTACCAGGAAAACAGAGAATAGAAGGATCAAACAGAAATGATACTAATGCAAAAGTTATAGAAAAATTCTATGGAGATAAAGAATTAGACAACCTATACTTAGCAAAAGACGGTAGAGATGGAGATACTCAGTTAATAGATGCATTAGCAGTTGGAGCGCTTGCAGCTAAAAATGGAGCTCCAGTATTAATAGCTTCTAAAAAATTAAGCGAAAAACAGATAGATGTAATAAATACTAAGAAAATAGATACAATAACTCAGGTTGGTGGAAAAGGTAACGAAGGTGCATTCAACCAGTTAAAAGATATAGAAGAAACAGATGTTTACGAAGTAGGAACAGTTGAAGAATTAAAAGAAGCTTTAGAAAAAGCAAATGCTAACGACAAAATAGTATTAAAACCAAATGCAACAATAACAGAAGATATAATAATAAATACAGATAAAAACGTAGATATAAAAGTTGAAGGAACAGTTACAGGTAAAGTAGAAATAACTGCTCCAAATGGAAATGTTGCAAACAACTCAACAAGTAAACCAAGTACTGGTGGTGGAACTGTAATAACACCATCTGTAGATCAGAATAAAGTGAACTTAGTTAATGCTGCAAAAGCTGCTAAAGATTACAAATATGAAGGCGAGAATATAGCTGCTGGTGAAAAACCATATACATATACAGGAAAAGTAACTGTGGCAGGAAGTGAATCAGCTACTGTAAACTTTGAAGGTGAATATAAAGCAATAAATCTTGGATTAGCTGATGAGAAAAAAGCAGCTATGAATGATATGGCTCGTTATCTAGGTGCACTTCATAGAAATGATAAAGGAGCTTCAATAAAAGCTATAAAATATAATGGAGCAATATATACATGGGATACAAAAGGAACATTAAAAGGGTCTAACTGGAAATATGGAAGTCAGACATTAGTAAATAAAATAGTAACAGACTTCAGAGAAAATGCGGTAAATAAAGAAGGACAGCCTATAAACTTAGTTTTAGTAGATGCAAATAAAAATGAAGCTAATATATCTTTAAACTTCCAATCTACTCTTCCAGCAAAAGTTAATAGTGTATACTATGATTCATTAGCAAAAGCAGTTGAAGCAGTTGCAAATTCTGAAAATAAAACAGGAACAGTTATATTAACAAAAGATTCTTCAGGTGAAGGTATTGGATTATATGGAAATAAGGGGCATAAGAATGTTAACTTAATAATAGATTTAGGAGGAAATACATATACATTTAAGGATCCAGGTGCAGGTTCTCCAGGTACTGAAACTCAGGCATTCCATCTTGAAAGAGATAATACAGTAACTGTAAAAAATGGTAAAATAAATGTTTCTCCAGAGGCAAAAAATATAAAAATGATATTCCAAAATTATTGTACATTAGAAATAGAAGATTTAGATATAGTTGCAGGTAATATAACTCAGTATGCTATAGCATTAAATTATGCTAAAACAACAATAAAAAATGTATCTGTGGATATGTCAGGATATAAAGGCAAAAATCCTTCAGCTGTAGACGTAGACCATAATTACAAAGATACTGATATAGTAGGACTAGTTATAGAAAACTCTACTAATAAAGTAATTGATGGACCTATAAAATCTTATTGTGGAAGTAAGGATAATTGTGATGTAGAAGGATGTGCAACAAAATTAAAGATAGTATCTGGAAGATTTAGAAATACAGGATTAACAGAAGAAAAATTTAAAGCTTATGTTAAAGAAGGAAGTACATTAAGAGTAGAAAATGGAGATTTTGTAGTAGAAAAAAATTAGTTATAATTTATTTGGTTTAGTATAAATTAAAATAGTAATGGGTAATAATTTATATTACACATATTAAGTATATAAAATAGCTTGTTGTATTATAAAAGTTAATGCAACAGGCTATTTTTTTGCAAATATACAAACAAATACAAAAGAATACAATTAGATAACAAACTAAAATTTGAAAAATAATTAAAAATATGAGAAGTTTTATTATATCTTAAAAAATATTTTAATTAATACACAAAAATTATATAATAAAAATATAGAAAAAATATTAAAACTATTCTGTAAATATAAAATTGAGGTGATGTCTATGAAAGCAAAGAAAAACTTAGCAAATATAATGGCTATTGCTATGGTGGCAGGTAGTGTAACTCCAGTAATGGCAGCAACGACAACTAGTAACGAAGAAATAATAGGAAAAGACAGAATTGATACAGCGGTAAAAATAAGTAAAGATGGATGGAGTTCGGCTGAAACAGTAATATTAGTTAATGACTCTGCAATACCAGATGCATTAACAGCAACTCCTATTGCATTTGCAAAAAATGCACCAATACTTTTAACAGGTAAAGCTGGATTAAACAAAGCAACAGCAGAAGAAATAAAAAGATTAGGTGCAAAAGAAGTAATAATGATAGGTGGAGATGCGGTACTTTCTGCAAAAGTAGAAAAAGATTTAAAAGCATTAAAACTAAAAGTTGACAGAGTAAAAGGTGCAACAAGAGAAGAAACAGCTTTAGAAATAGCTAAAAGACTAGATGGAATAAAAGACGTATCAGAAATAGCTGTAGTAAATGGTGTAACAGGACTTGCAGATGCAGTATCAGTAGCAGCTGCAGCAGCCGAAAGAAATATGCCAATACTTCTTGCTAATCCAAAAACTGGATTATCATTAGTTGAAAAATTCATAAAAGATGAAGGAATAACTTCTTCATTTGTAATATGTGGAAATAAAGTAGTTGCAGATAATATAGTAAAAAATTTACCTGGAAAACAGAGAATAGAAGGAGCCAACAGAAATAATACTAATGCAAATGTTATAGAAAAATTCTATGCTGATAGAAACCTAGATAACCTATACTTAGCAAAAGATGGCATGGAAAACTCTGGACATCTAATAGACGCATTGGCGGTAGGGGCTTTAGCAGCTAAAAACGGAGCTCCTGTTTTAATAGCTTCTAAAAAATTAAGTGCTACTCAGATAGACGTGATAAATACTAAGAAAATAGATACAATAACTCAGGTTGGTGGAAATGGTAACGAAAAAGCTTTCGGTGAATTAAAAGAAATAGAAAAAACAGAAGTAATAAAAGTTAAAAATGAAGAGGAACTTCAGGAAGCATTAAATAAAGCAAATGCTAATGATATTATAGAAGTAGAATCAAGTGCAAATATATCAAAAGATGCGACTCTATCTACAAACAATGCTATTGAAATAAATGTAAAAGGAGATTTAACAGGTGAAGTAACAGTTAAAGCTCCAAATGCAGATATAAAAAATAGTGGAAATATAGGAACTTTAGTTGTAGAAAATGGAAAAAATACAACTATAGAAAATACTTCATCTGGTAAAATAGATAGGGTAGAAGTTGATTTAAGCTCTGAAAATATTAAGATAGAAAATAGTGGTAAGATAGATAAAGTTGAAAACAATGCAAGTGGTACTACTATAGAAAATAACGGTACTATATCTAATCCGATAACTGGAACAACAACTCCAAGTGTTGAAGGAAATAAACCGGGTAGTGGAACTACTACTGGTGGAGGATCTTCATCAGGTGGGGGAGTAGTAACTCCAAGTATTATATATCACGATGTTTCAACAGAAAAAGAATTAACTGATGCAATATCAAAAGTTAAAAAAGATGAAGTTATACGTTTAATAAAGGATTTAACTGTTGAAAAACAGATTGCACTATCACCATCAGGTGAAACAACAATAGACTTAAATGGATTTACACTTACATCTAATCTTGAAGTTAATAAATCAAATGGACCATCTATTGAATCTATAAAATCAGGGCAAGTACTAACTATTAGAAATGGAAATCTTAATACAAAAGCGGCATCAATAACTAATTCTTGCATAGATGGTTATGATGGTGGAACTATAAATTTAGAAAATATTATATATACAACTAATGGTAGTGGAGTATATTTACAAGGAGAAAAAGCAACAGCTAATATTATAGGTTCAGTAATAAATTCTAATGGATACTGTGTAACTACAAATGCAGGTGATAAAAAGAATTATGGTGTGGTTTATAATTTAAAAGATTCTACATTTAATGGTGGAAATGGAGAAAATGATGCAGGAACAGCTATTTTAGTAAATGTACCAGGTATATATACTATTGATAATTGTAAAATTCAAGGATACTTACAAGGTTTAGTAGTTAGAGGTGGAACTGCAACTATATCAAATACTACTATTACAAATACACTTAGTAGTAGTGATTTACTAAATTATTTTGATAATAGAAATTGGGGTTCAGGGAATATGGTAAATCTTGCAGTATTAACTGTAGGAAATAAAGCTCCAGGTTCTTATCAGTATTCTACAAATGTTGAATTAAAAAATACTAAGCTTATAAATGGTAATAGAACACATATGAGTCCTGCTATATATATGTGGGGAAATGATGGCGAAGGATTAGGAGCAACTTTAAAATACGATAATTCTTGTACAATAGACGGAGATATAATACTAGAAAATGATAAATGTATAATAAATGGAGTACAAGGACCTCTTCCAAAACCAGTAGAACCAGAAAAACCAACACAACCAGAAAAAACAGAAACAACAACTAAATAAATAATAAAAAAGCTGCCATTTTGGCAGCTTTTTCTGTATGTGCGATGATATTATTTAATTAAAGTCATGTAAGCCAAAATTGGCAAACCGATAAAATATAATATAACAAAATTATATCTAAAAATCAGCCAAACGTAAAGGAAAAAATAAAAAAATACTTTCAAAATCTAAAAAATAAATCAACGAAAATAATTCATTCTGAAAGAATAAAAAATTATCTTCCATTACTTCACAACCTTAAAACTATCATTTAAAATCTCAAACTCATCTTTGAATCCCTTAGTCAAATAAACCTTCTTATCCTTAGTAACGAAAACAGCTTCAACATTATCTATACTCTCAATCATTTTCTTGCCATCCTCAAGCCCAAGAGCAAATGCAGATGTAGAAAGTGCATCGCAGTTTATAGACTTATCAGAGATGATACTAACACTAAGAAGATTATTATCAAATGGATAACCATCGGCTGGATTTAGTATATGATGATACTTCTTACCGTCTTTTTCAACAAATCTCTCATAAACACCTGAAGTTACAACAGACTTATTGCTTACCTTAACACTTGCAAATGAATCATTTGCATTTTCAATAGGATTTTTAAGACCGATATTAAAATCACCAATAGTCTTGATATTTCCACCTAAGTTTATTATAGCTTTTTCAACTTCACTAGCTTTTAAGTATAGAGCAACTTGGTCTGCTGCGAAACCTTTAGCAATTGCACCTAAGTCTATTTTCATACCTTTTTTCTTTAAGAAAACAGTATACTCCTTATCAAAAGTTTCATTTTTTCCGTCACCATCTTGATCAGTTTCTAGCTTAATCTCCTTAGCTTCTACATTCTTGTAGTCTATCAAAGGTAGGAGTGCGTCTATTTCTGATTTTTCAGGAACTCTAGCATCCTTTTTACCTATAGACCAAAGATCGCTGACAGGTCCTATACTTACATCAAAATTGCCATCAGATAATTTAGAGTATTTGATTGCCTCTTTTACAACTTCATATGTTTCAGGCGAGACTTTGACAGGTTTAATACCTGCATTTTTATTTATCTTAGACACGTCGCTACCAGGAATTTCTGTGCTCATAAGGTTGTCGACAACTTTGACAACTTCATCGCATCCTTTAAGTATTTCCATTGCTTTCTTTTCTTTCTTTCCGTATACTGTCACAGTATTTACTGTTCCTAGATAGTAGTTTGTCTGTGAGTAGTTCTCATCTATATTAGGTTTAAATATAAAATATCCTGCAACTAATAATATTATTAGTACAACAATTTGTGGAGTGGATTTTCTCATTTTTAATTCTCCTTGTCAAAATTTATAGTCATTTATAGTCGATAATATCAAATTATGATATGATAATTATATCATAATTGATAATAAATTTATTATACAAAAGAAAATAACAGATATTTTATTAAAATAAATATAGAATTTTGTTGAATATAGTTATTTGAAAATTTACAAGGGAAGGAAGTTGTTATGAAAAAGAAAGATTTTATTTTAATAGCTGTTGTACTAGTTGCAGTTGCAGCACTTTTTGGATATACAAAGTTTAAGGATGCAAATGAGAAAGCTGCATTTGTAGAAGTTTATAAAGATAATGAGCTTTATAAAGAAATTCCACTAGATGAGGAAACAGAGTTTACAATAAAGGATGGAGAACACGTAAATAAGGTTAAGGTCCACGATCATGGTGTTGAGGTGATTGAGGCTAATTGTCCAGATAAGGTATGTGTTAAGACTGGTTTTATCACTAAGCCGAGCCAGAGTATAGTTTGCATACCTAATAAACTGAATATAAAGATTGTAGATAATAATTCGAGTGATGATATAGATGCAGTAGTTCAGTAGAGATAGGTAAGATATTATTTTGAGAGGAGATTTTTAATGAATATATATAACGAAGAGAGTTTTACTAAAGAAGCGTGGAAAAGTTTAATAAATACAGATTGGAAAGATATACTTAGTGATGAGTTTGATAAAGCGTATTTTGATAAGTTAAATGAGTTTTTAAAGGGTGAGTACAAGGAGCACGAGGTATTTCCTAAGAGAGAGGATATATTTACAGCTTTAAACCATACATCTTTTAAAGACACAAAGATTCTTCTTTTAGGTCAGGATCCTTATCACAACGATGGTCAGGCTCATGGGCTTGCGTTTTCAGTTCTTCCTGGAATTAAGACTCCACCATCACTAAAAAATATGTACAAGGAATTAAATGCAGAGTATGGTTGCTTTATTCCAGATAATGGATATCTTATGGATTGGGCAGACCAGGGAGTTCTTCTTTTAAATACAGCACTTACTGTAAGAGCACATGAGGCAAACTCTCATAGCAAAAAAGGATGGGAGAAGTTTACAGATAGAATAATTGAAGTATTAAACGAAAGAGAAGAGCCCGTTATATTTATACTTTGGGGAAATAATGCTAAAAAGAAGGTAAAATTAATAAATACAGACAGACATTATGTTATAGAAGGCACTCATCCGAGTCCACTTTCTGCAAATAGAGGCTTTTTTGGATGTGATCATTTTAAAAAAGCAAATGAAATATTAAAAAGTATTGGTAAAACTGAAATCGATTGGCAGATAAATAATTTAAAAGAAGATGAGCAGATGAGTTTAATATAGTTTTTTTCGATTTTTTTATTTATTTTTTAAATAACACTTGCAAAAGAGTATTCTATGTGTTATATTATTACTGTTGAAAAAACCACGGGGGTGGATGGGTGCTGGTGTGCCCTCTAGTCTTCAAAACTAGTATGAGGGGTTAGGAGCCTCTTAGGTGGGTTCAATTCCCACGCACTCCCGCCAATACAGTATATTACGGAACCTGAATGAAGGTTCCTTTTTTTATATATTATAAATATTTACTCGGAGGAATTTTAAAATGATGGATTGGGAAAAGAGAACATCTCTTGTTGTGGGAGATGATGGAATAGAAAAATTAAACAATGCAAGTGTGATAATATTTGGAGTAGGTGGTGTCGGTGGATTTGCAGCTGAAGCAATAGCAAGAGCTGGAGTTGGAAATATTACTATAGTAGACTTTGACGATGTTGATATAACAAATATAAACAGACAGATAATAGCACTTCACTCTACAGTTGGAAAGATGAAAGTAGATGTATTTAAAGAAAGAATAAAAGACATAAATCCAAATGTAAACATAACTGCAATCGCTGAAAAGTACACTCCAGAAAATGGTGAAGAACTGCTAAGCGGTGATTATGATTATGCAATAGATGCAATAGATATGATAACTTCTAAAATACATCTTATAGAAACTTGTACTAAAAAAGGAATCAAAATAATAAGCTCTATGGGAATGGGGAACAAACTAGATCCTACAAAAATAGAACTTACAGACATATACAAAACTAGCATGTGTCCACTTGCTAGAGTAATGAGAAGAGAATTAAAAAACAGAGGAATAAAAAAACTAAAAGTCGTATACTCAACTGAAAAAGCAATAGAGCCAAAAGAAAAAATAATGAACGGAAACAAAATGACTGCAGGAAGTGTATCATTTGTACCATCTGTGGCAGGATTAATAATGGCATCTGCTGTAATAAATGACTTATTAGGTGAATAATCAATACATAATAAATGACTATAAAATAAAAAATAGCTAATCAACTAAAAAATAGATTAAAGTTGTTAGCT
Source organism: Peptoclostridium sp. AF21-18 (assembly GCF_003478825.1). Taxonomy (NCBI): domain Bacteria; kingdom Bacillati; phylum Bacillota; class Clostridia; order Peptostreptococcales; family Peptoclostridiaceae; genus Peptoclostridium; species Peptoclostridium sp. AF21-18. Next base: position 34,229 of record NZ_QUGE01000005.1, on the reverse strand, counting down.
ATTTTTTATTACTTATCAAAAAAAGTGATTACTACTTCACCTTCATTTTTTGGTTCTTCAAATCCGTTATAATACATTTCAAATGTTTTTTCATCTATAAATTGAGAATTAGCATCATGATTTTTGTTTCTAGATTCTATTCTCTTTTTTAAGGTTTCCTTATCAACTTTTAAATATATAAGCTGTATATCTGCACCAAGTTCTTCTAAAAAATTTTTATAATATTTTCTATTAGACTTACTCCAAAAGCTGAAATCTATTACAAGATTTTTATCTTCTTTTATATAATTTACTATGTCATTTTGAAGTTTAGACTCTACAATTGAGGAAAGTTCTTCATAATTATCATTTGGATAATCTATTCCTCTAGCTCCGTATAATTTCCACATTTCCTCATCTATGGAAATTCTTATAAATCCTTCTTTTTCTTTTTTCTTTGCAAATGTGGTTTTGCCGGAGCCACAAACTCCACACATCATAATTACCTTGCTCATAAAAATATCACATCCTTTTTATTTATCTTTATTCTTCTGCTGTGGCCATAATCAGTATATCTCCTGGCAGTAGTTTTGTATCTCCAGTAGGAATTATATTTTCTAAATTTCTCTTTATCAAAATAATAAGATAAGGATTCTCTGTAGTTATCTTATAAAGTGGTGTATTTACCCACTTACTCTTATTATCAATAACTACCTCTCTAAGTGAAAGATGCTTTCTATCTTCAAAAGACCTTGCTGCAAAAACGAGTAAATCTCCAACCTCAAGCACAGTATCTCCTTTAGGAACGATAGGTGTGTGATTTCTTACAATCATTGCAATCAATAAATCTCTAGGAAGTCCTAATTTACTTATTTCTAGATTTTTCCACGGGTGATTTTTATCAAGATGAATTTTTATAAAGCTTATATCACTGTCTTCTTGATAATCATTGAAAGTCTTTCTAACGTCCGCATTCTTATCAATCATAGATAATTTATTTGCAACCCAAGGAAGGAGAGTTCCCTGTATAGAAATTGAAAGAATAACTATACAAAATACTAGGTTGAATAAATTGTACTTTGTTTCAACACCACTTAAAACAACGGAAATTGCAAAAACGATAGATGCAACCCCTCTAAGTCCAGACCAAGATACAAGTGCAATTTGTTTAGGTGATGATCTAAATGGAGCGAGAAGTACAGATGAAACTAGTGGTCTTGCAACTAATGTAAGAAATACCATTATCATCAATGAAGGTATCATAACTCTAGGTAAGTCCACAGGTGTCACTAAAAGTCCAAGTAGGAAGAATATTATAACTTGTGCGACATCTGTTGAAACATCGAAAAAATGCACTAAATATTTCTTATGTATCAAAGTTGAATTACCTAAAATTATTCCGCATAAATAAACACTTAAATATCCATTACCGTTTAAAGTATATGGCAGTGAAAATGATAGAAGCATTACTGCGAATAAGAATATAGTTACACTTTCTTGAGATTTAAAAAGACTAGTTTTAAATAAGTATATAGATAATTTAGCTACTAAAACACCGAATAATACTCCAAATAACATCTGTTGTATAAGTAAAGCTGGAACGGATATATCCTGACCAAGCATAATTGTTATTAATGAAGTTGTAAGCATGTATGATATCGGGTCATTTGATCCAGATTCTATTTCTAAAAGTGAGTCGGTGTTATTTTTTAGGGCTAGATTTCTAGAACGAAGTATGTTGAAAACTGATGCAGCATCTGTAGAAGATATTACAGAACCGATTAAAATACTCTCCAACCATGGTAGATGTAATGCAAAATGAGAGAACAGTCCTACAGCACCAGCAGTTCCAGCTACACCAACTGTTGAAAGCAACACAGATTGAGCTACAACTGGTTTTGCAGCTTTTAGATTTGTACCAAATCCACCGTAAAACATGATGAAAATTAAACTGACTGAACAAATTATATTGACGAAAGAATAATTATCAAAACTGATTTTAAAAATTCCATTTTCTCCAAAGCACATCCCAAGCAAGATGAATATGATAAGAGATGGTACAGGAATTTTTTCTAAAAAATCATTTAATAAAATTCTGATTATGATAATTACACTAACTAATAGTACGGCTTTTTCCATAGGCAACCTCCTTTAAGGTTTATTGTATAATTAATGATAACATAAATCAGAATAATTTGAAAATAGAAAAACTTTCATCTTGCTCATCTTTGAAATGATAGAGTAGTTTTATATTTATAAATTTTACTCGGTTTTGTATTTTTTCTTTGTAAAAATTCCATTCTCGTCACAATAAAAGACAAGTGAACCATTTTTATCAGTTCTATAAACCACAGATCCATTTTCTCTAAATGTATCGAGAACACTTCTATGTGGATGTCCATAGTCATTGTTGTATCCACAAGAGATTGCAACAGCCTCAGGTTTAAGCTTTTCTATAAATTCATCTGTTGATGAGGAAGAACTGCCATGATGACCTGCTTTTAAAAACTCTATATCTGGTAAATTACAAGACGATAATATCTCTGACTCGTTTTCTTTTTCGGCATCTCCAGTAAATAAAAACTCATAACCTTTGTAATTTAATAGCGATACAATTGAATTTAGATTATTTTTATCAGTAATTGTAGATGGAGATAAAATTTCCATAGTTGTTGAGCCATCTATTTTTAATACATCTCCTTTTGTCAGGTATTCTATTTTTAAATTTTTATCTCTGCAACTATCCAAAAGATTGTAAAATGCTTCGGACTCAGTTTTTGCTTCTGGCATATAGAAATGAGATATTTTAAATTTATCTATAATATAGTCCATACTTCCAATATGGTCTGTGTCTGGATGTGTGGCAATTAAAACATCAATTTTTTTTACTCCTCTTCTTTTTAAATATGAGTAAACTGTATGCTCAGCTTCTTCATCACCTGCATCTATAAGAATACGTTTATCCTCAAGTGTCTGTATGAATATACTATCTCCTTGACCAACGTCAATTATATGTACAGAAAATAATTTTTCTGCTGCGCAACCGTTTACATAGATAACAAGTAAAAATAGTAAAAAAATTTTTATGAGTGATTTGCTTTTCATTTTTGTACACCTCTGTTAAAATAAATGTTTGGAAAATATAATTTTAGGGTAAAATAAAAATTATAAAAAATTAATAGTTAGTTCTCTCATTTGTATAGTTTACAAATTTTTTTATTTGTAAACGAGATTTGAGAAAAGAGATGAAAACAAAAGATGTGATAATTAAAAATATAAATGTATAAATATAAAATAAATGAAAAAGATATGTTAAGGGGAAAAAAGGAGAGTTTTTTATGAGTAAAATAGAATTTAAAAATTTAGATATAGAATCGTTGGATAGGTTACAGCCATTCTTTGATATGACAGATTATGAAGCATGTGATTATTGTTTTGCTACAATGTTTATGTGGCGGGATACTTACAAGACAAAATACCATATAGAAGATGATTTTGCGATAGTTTTCGGGGAATATGAAGGGGAGATATTCTCAGTACTACCATTAGCATCAAGAGAAAATGTTAAAAAAGCTATAGATTTTGCAATGAATTACTTTGAAGAAATAGAAAGCAAAGTTTATTTAAGAGGGATAAATAAGGAAATGGTGGACTATGTTCACAGTAATTACGGAGATAAATTTGAATACATAGAAGAAAGAGATTTATTTGACTATATATACGATGCTGAGTCTTTAAGAACATTAGCAGGTAGAAAAAATCAGAAGAAGAGAAATCATATAAACTACTTCTTAAAAGAATATGAAGGAAGATTTGAAAGTAGATTATTAGATATAGCAGATTTCGACGATTGTAGAGCATTACTTGATAAGTGGAAGGTTCAGAAAGAGGACTCAGATGCTGATGTTGATGATGGAGAATATGTAGCAATAGAGAAAATATTCAACAATTATGATAAACTAAGAGATAGAGTGAAAGTTTTTGGAATATATGTTGATGGAGCGTTAGAAGCATTTAGTATAGGTGAAAAATTAAAACCTAATATGGCTCTTATACATATAGAAAAGGCGAATCCAGAGATAAGAGGACTTTATCCATATATAAATCAGAAATTCTTAGTAGACGAATTCCCAGATGTTGAATTTGTAAATAGAGAAGAAGATTTAGGTATAGAAGGACTTAGAAAGGCTAAGCTTTCTTATCATCCTGTTAGATTTGCTGAAAAATATACAGTTAGAGAAAAATAGGAGGATCCAATGGCTGCCAGAATAGCGACTGATAAAGATTACGATCAGATAAGGAAAATATGGACATACTGTTTCAATGAAGGTGAAGAAGTAGAAAACTGCTACTTTGAAAATAAGTATAGAGCTGAAAATACAGTTGTTGCGGAGTTAGATGGAGATGTTGTTGCATCAATTCACTTAAATCAACATACTATAAAACTTGGTAACAAAGAAGAAAATGTATCCTATGTTGTAGGCGTATCTACACTACCAGAGGCTAGGGGTAAGGGTATGATGAAGTCTTTGATGAATTTATCATTTGAAGAGATGTACAATAGAGGACAGAACGTTTCTATACTGATGCCGATAGATTTTAGGCTTTATAGAAGATTTGGATTTGAAAATTGCTACGATATGATTGAGCATAGAATAAATATAGAGGATTTATCAGCTTTTAGAATAGAAAGAGATTTTAGAAAAGCTAAAGAATCGGATATAGATAATCTTATAGATATTTATAATAAATCTAACCGAAGATTAAATGGATATACTGTAAGAGGTAAGCAGAGATATGAGAATATGTTTAAAGAAGTAGCAGCAGATGGAGGACATATTTATATTTGTTCTGATTGTGGTGTATATGATGGATATGTTATTTATGCTATTAATGAAGGAAAATTCTTTGTTAGAGAAGTGTACTTCAGCAATACAAATGCTTTAAAGTCTATTTTAGCATTTATCTACAACCACAATACACAGTGTGATAAGGTTGTTATAATGGAAGACGCTAGAAATACTATAGGTAATACATTAAAGAATCCTAAGACATCAGAATCGCTTTTAAAACCATTTATGATGGGTAGAGTAGTAAATATAGATGAATGCTTTAGAAATATGGCAGATTATCTTGAAACTAGTTACAATTACTCTGATAAATTAGGCTGTTTTGAAGAGAGTATTACAATAGCGATAAAAGACGATTATATAAATCAGAATACCGGAAACTATAAATTGAGTTTTGAAGGAAATTTATACAGTTGTGATAAACTTGAATATGATGAAGAAAAATCTGATATTGTCCTTAATATAAATCAGATATCTCAGTTGATATTTGGATATAAGGATATAGATGATGTTTTAGATTTATACGACAAGGAAATAAACGAAGAAAAATTAGATATACTTAGAAAAGTATTTGTTAAAAAGAGAAATCATATAAATGAATACGACTAATAAAAATGGGTTACTACATTAGCTATTATTGATGTAGTAGCCCATTTTTTATATTATCAATTAAATTTTTAGTAAGTTGCTGTATTCACTTTTGAGATGTTTGATATTTTGCTTCCTATTAGGTATGCAGCTGTAAGTTTGATTAAATCCGGTATTATAAATGGAACTACACACATTCCAAGTGTTGCAGCAAGTCCTATTGGACCATTTGCGGCAGAGAATACTTTCATAAACCAAATTGTTCCAAGTGAATAACATGCTACAAGACCTATTATTGCAGATATTATAAATGAAACTTTATTTTTTCCAAAGAATTTTTCAAATCCCCACATTATTAGTGCAGTAGCTAAAAATCCTATTATATACCCACCTGTTGGCCCCATTAAAGTAGCTAATCCACTTTTGAATCCAGCAAATACTGGCAATCCTATTGCGCCTAATCCAAGATATATTAATAGTGATATTGAACCAAGTTTTCCACCAAGTACTGCAATTGCTAAGTATATTCCAAATGTTTGTAGAGTAAATGGCACTGCAGTTGGTATAGATATCCAAGAGCAGATAGCTATTATTACAGCACAAAGTGATACGTATACTAATTCTTTTGTTTTCATAAATTTATACCTCTTTTCTTTTTAATTTCTGTGTTTTGATTTTTGATTTATAAATCTTTTAATTTATAGTATGAGATTTATGTTTACTAGAATAAATTAAAATCAAATAAATGTCAACTATAACTATAAAATAAGTTTACCTAAATACAAAGGTAAACTTATTATTTTATTTTTGGTTTACGCTAGATTTTTTATTGTTATCTTAAAAAAATAATGTATTTATTTGAATTATATAAATAATAAAAAAAGTTTTATGAATATATTTTTGAAAAGTGTCAAATATAAAAGTAGAAAGTAATGAGAGGTGGTTAACATATGGAGAAAAGTAGAAGTTTATTTGAACGTTTAAAAGTATTTTTTGTTAGAAGACCATCTGTAATTTTATTCTTTTTTATATTTGCTATTTCTGTTTTGTCTACCAAAGGTGAATTAGTGGATTCAGTTGAATCAAATCAAACTATTTCTATTAGAGGTACAGTCGTTTCTGAAGTGAAAAAAGAGAGATACACTCAATATAGGATAGGAGAGTGTCTGGTAAATGACTATTCTGAAAAAGCAGATTTAGAAGTTGGAGATATTGTAGAGGCTATAGGAAAGTCAAAGGCACTTTCTGATATGAAGTTTGATGATTTTAATTATGGAAGGTATTTAAAAAGTACTGGTATAGAAGTTTATTGTGTTATGAGCGAATGTAAGAAAGTTGGGATTAGTAAAGCTTATAAGATGATAGGGGCGATTAGAGAATATATAAAGGATACAAATGCGTATCTGTATAAGGAAAAGTCTGATTTTATCAATTCTATGCTTTTAGGTGAGAAGGATCTTATGAGTGATGAGGATAAGAGGATGTTTTCAAGAACTGGTGTGAGCCATATTATAGCTGTTTCTGGACTTCATGTAGGAATATTGTGTACGTTGGTTGGATTTATTGGAAGAAGAATAAATATAGCTTTTAATATGGTAATTGTTAATATTGTCTTATTTATATATTTTTATATAGCTGGAGGAAGTCCATCTATTGGAAGGGCAGTTGTATCTTCTGTGTTTGCTGATATATGCTTTGTGTTGGATAGAAAAAGGGATGGAATTAGCACACTTGCTATAATTGCTTCTGTGATGATATTTTTAAATCCATTTGTAATATATAATACAGGGTTTCAATTAAGTTTTTTAGCTACTTTTTCTATAGTTTACTTTTATTCTATTATAAACAAAAGGATAAAATTTTCAGCAGCATCGGTTACAATAGCGGCAAATATAATGACGCTACCGATAATAGTATATAGTTTTGATGGGATTTCTATATTATCAGTTATAAGTAATGTTTTGGCAGTTCCATTTGTAGCATTTGTCGTGTATATAGATGTTGCAAGTATATTTTTATTTGAAATATTTCCGTTTATTGCGAGCATTGTAGCAGGATTAAATTCTGTAATTATAACGATAATTTATTTTATCCTAGAAAAAGTAGATGAAATATGGTTTTCATACATACAATTTACTCAATTAGACTTTAGTTTTCTTGTGATTTATTATATAATAATTATTCTAGGCATAATTTATTATGAAATCAAAGTCGTAGAGGAGCAAAGAAATGGATTACAAGGATATTATCGGAGGAATGAAACAGAATAATTTTGAGAGAGTATATCTTTTCTATGGAAAAGAATATTATCTTATAGAAAATTCAATAAAAATGTTAAAATCTGGCTTAAATGAGAGTATGCTTGATTTCAACTTTGATGTTATAGATGGAAAAGAAGTACAGTTAGATCAGCTTCTTAGTTCGATAGAAACATTTCCGTTCATGGATGAAAGAAAAGTTGTAATAGTTAAAGACTTTGAGCTTTTTAATGGAAATAAGAAGAATTTTACAGATGCAGATGAAAAATACTTTATCGAAAGACTAGATAATATACCGGACACTACTGTACTAGCATTCATAGTTTATGGAGATATAGATAAGAGAAAGTCTATATACAAGAAAGTAAACAAGGTTGGTACTGTATGTGAATGTAAGAAATTAGATGGAATGGATCTTTTCAAATGGGTAAAAAGAGAATTCTCTAGACTTGATGTAAATGCGGGAAATGCTACAATAGCCTACTTTATAGAGCAACTTGGATATAGAGATAAAAACAGCGATATGACTCTTACAGATGTAAAAAATGAGATATTTAAAATGGGGTCTTATGCTGGAGCAGGCAGCACACTTACAAACGAGATAGTAGACAAACTTTCTCCTAGAAAAGTTGAAAACAATGTATTTAGAATGATAGACAACATAGGAATGAAAAATGCGTCTGTTGCAATGAAAATATTCAAAGACATGGTATTTGACGGTGAGCCAGTACTTAGAATAATGAGCTTAATATCTAGACAATTTAGAATAATACTAAACGTAAAAGACATGCAAAAAGAAAACATGAAAATCAAAGAAATTGCAACAACACTAGGAGTACAAGAATTCGTTGTAAAAAATGCCGCTAAACAGGGAACAAACTTCTCTGATGACAAACTAACAGAAATAATGAACTACATACTAGAAAGCGAATACAGAATAAAAAATGGACTAATCGGTGACGAAGCAGCCATAGAAATACTAATAGGAAAATACTGCAAATAAGCAATGTGGCAAAAGAGCGGTTACATCTCTTCGCCACAGTTTATAAAACTGATTCGAAATAAGTTAATATATATATTTATAAAAATAAAAAAGGTAGTTTTGGATATTTTTTCAAAACTACCTTTTTTATTTGTTATTATTATCGGTTTCTAATATATAGTTTTTGCAATCGCATTTATTAGCGTACTATTTTGGAAACAAGCACAGATTAATTTGCAACGACAATTCTGCAAGCGCCCCGCAACATTGAAATGTGTTACATAAATGTGTGGAGCGCTGAAGCCTGGAGTGCAAATAATCGTGCTTGGATACAAAATAGGCTAAAAAGGCAATAAAAAAACCCCCTTTAGCGAACAGGGGGTCATATATGTCATATTAAACTGGTAATTAAGCGTTCATACCGTTTAATTTCTGAGCTAATTTAGCTACTTTTCTTGATGCAGCGTTTTTATGTATAGTTCCTTTAGAAGCTACCTGGTATATTCTTTTCTGTGCGTACTGGAATCTAGCTTTAGCTTCTTCTACGTTTCCTGCTGCAACTGCTTCATCAAATCTTCTTATAGCTGTTTTAACCTGAGATTTTCTTACTCTGTTTAAAGCAGTTTTCTTTTCTATAACACTTATTCTTTTTTTAGCTGATTTTATGTTTGCCATTCTATTCACCTCCCACAATAACTTTATTAAATAATCACTCATCGTCAACATATTAGATTTTAACAGAATTATAAATAAAAATCAAGGAAAAATATTTATTTATTTTTTATATTTTTCGTAACCTGATTTGGTTATAATTTTGCTCTGCTAAAATACAGTCAATTATAAATTATACTAGGAGAATACAAAAAAATCAATTAAAAAAACAAAAAACTAGAAAAAATAATTGTCACTTCTTTATTGAACAATGACTTTTTTATTTACATAAAGCAAGAGATAAAGTAAAATAATAGGTATGATATAAAAGTGTAACTGCGCTCATAAACGGAAAAAATGAATTTAGCGTAATAAATCGCTTTGAAATAGAGAATAATTTTGAAAGGGAGGAAACTTAATTGTCAAGCAGACAGAGTAGAACAAGAAACTTTAGTATAATTGCACATATAGACCACGGGAAATCTACTTTAGCAGATAGATTAATACAGACTACAGGTCTTGTAAGCGAAAGAGATATGAAATCTCAGCTTCTTGATAACATGGATCTTGAGAGAGAAAGAGGAATAACAATCAAATTACAGAATGTTAGACTTAAATATCAGGCTAATGATGGTGAAGAATATTATCTTAATTTAATAGATACTCCAGGTCACGTCGATTTTAACTATGAGGTATCAAGAAGTTTAGCAGCTTGTGAAGGAGCTCTTTTAGTTGTAGATGCAGCACAGGGTGTTGAAGCTCAGACACTAGCAAATGTGTATCTAGCTTTAGATCAGGACCTTGAAATACTTCCAGTTATAAATAAGATAGACTTACCAAGTGCCAGACCAGAAGAAGTAAAAGCAGAAATAGAAGACTATATAGGACTAGATGCATCTGATGCACCACTTATATCAGCTAAGAACGGAATAAACATAGAAGATGTATTAGAAGGTATAGTAAATCATGTACCAGCTCCAGAAGGAGATTCAGAAGCTCCTTTAAAAGCTTTAATATTTGACTCATACTATGATGCATACAAAGGTGTTATAGCTTATGTAAGAGTATTTGAAGGTACTGTTAAAAAAGGTATGACAATAGAAATGATGAATACTAAGAAGAAATTCGAGGTAACAGAAGTCGGTGTTATGGCTCCTAATCCAACAGAGCTTCCAGAATTATCTGCAGGGGATGTTGGTTATATAGCAGCGAGTATAAAAGATATAAGAAGCTGTCGTGTTGGGGATACAATAACTGACGCTGATAATATGACAGCTGAGCCATTACCAGGATATAAAAAAGCAACTCCAATGGTTTACTGCGGTATATATCCAGGCGAAGGAGAAAAATACGAAAATGTAAGAGATGCCCTTGAAAAATTACAGGTAAACGATGCAGCTTTAGAATTTGAAGCTGAAACATCTGCAGCTCTTGGATTTGGATTTAGATGTGGATTCCTTGGATTATTACACATGGAAATAATGCAGGAAAGATTAGAAAGAGAATTTGACCTTAATATAGTAACAACTGCACCATCTGTTATATACAGAGTTACAAAAACTGATGGAGAAGTTGTTATGATACAGAACCCTGCAAACTTACCTGAACCAGGTGAAATACAGATGATAGAAGAGCCTATAGTTAAAGGTGATATAATAGTTCCAAAAGATTTCGTAGGGGCTGTTATGGAGCTTTGTCAGGAAAGAAGAGGAACTATGCACAATATGGAATATATTGATGATAGAAGGGTTATGCTTCACTACGACCTACCTCTAAATGAAGTTATATACGACTTCTTTGATGCGTTAAAATCAAGAACTAGAGGATATGGATCATTAGATTATGAAATGAAGGGATATGTACCTTCTAAACTTGTTAAACTTGATATACTTATCAATAAAGAACAGGTCGATGCACTTAGCTTCATAATCCACGAAACAAAAGCATTTGTAAGAGGAAAAGCTATGTGTGAAAAACTTAAAAATGAAATACCTAGACATCAGTTCGCAGTTCCAATTCAGGCAGCTGTTGGAAATAAGGTAATAGCAAGGGAAACAATAAGTGCTTTAAGAAAAGACGTTCTTGCAAAATGTTACGGTGGGGATATCTCTCGTAAAAGAAAACTTCTTGAAAAACAGAAAGAAGGTAAGAAAAGAATGCGTCAGATTGGTAGCGTAGAAGTACCACAGAAAGCATTCATGTCAGTTCTTAAACTTGACGACTAATAAAATAGAATACAAAAATAATTTGGCTGTTGCATTTGATATGTGTAACAGCCTTTTTAGAAGATTGGAGTGATTTTTTTGATAAAATTGCCAGAAACAACAGAGTATATAATAGAAAAAATAGAAAAAAATGGATTTGAGGCATTTGCAGTAGGTGGATGTATAAGAGATAGTCTTCTTGGACGAGTGCCAAATGATTGGGATATAGCTACATCTGCAAAGCCAGAAGATATAATGAATATATTTGAAAATACTGTAGAAACAGGTATAGAACATGGTACTGTAACTGTAGTGATAGATAAGGAACCGTATGAAGTAACTACATATAGAATAGATGGAGATTATACAGATGGAAGACATCCAGATAGTGTAGAATTCACTGAAAATATAGAAGAAGATTTATCTAGAAGAGATTTTACTATAAATGCTATGGCGTATAATAATTCTACTGGATTGGTTGATGTGTTTGGTGGTAGAGATGATCTTGAAAATAAGGTAATAAGATGTGTTGGAGATCCAAGAAAAAGATTTGAAGAAGATGCACTTAGGATGATGAGGGGAATTAGATTTTCTGCACAGCTTGGATTCTCTATTGAGAATGATACATTCAAAGCGATAGAAGAAATGTCGGATTTAATCTCAGCAGTATCTATTGAGAGAATAAATGTAGAATTTACTAAGACATTGATGTCGGATGCAAAAAAAATAATGATTTATCATGAAAGTGGAATACTAAAAAATATACTACCAGAGCTGTATAAGATAGATAGTGAAGATTATAATAGAGAATTTTCGGCTGTAGAAATGATAAAAATGGGTGTTAATTGTGCTGATTTATGTAAAAAAGATTTAGCTTGTAGGTTAGCTGGATTCTTTATTTATATAAATGAAGCTATTGGACTAGAGAATACTAGAAAAATATTGAAAAAGATGAGATATGATAATAAAACAATTTCTAAAGCTTGTGAGCTTTTAAAATACGGTATGAGAAATATCTCCAATAATAAAGAGGATTTAAAGTATTTACTTATGAAATTGGACAGTGTAGAAATGTTAGAGGATTTAATTGATTTAAAGGCTGCTGAAGTAGATACATATTTAGAAGAAAGAAAAGGTAAATTTGAAGAAAAAAGCGAAGAGGAGAAGAAAATTGAAAGTGTAGGGATAGAAGTATTAGAAGCATTTACAGTAGAAGCTCTTATAGTACTAAATAACGTAGAAAATACTTTAAAAGAAATTGTGGATAACGGCGAATGTTTTAGAGTTAAAGATTTAGATATAAATGGAAAAGATTTAATAGCAGCTGGAATAAAACCAGGCAAGGAAATAGGAGAAATGCTAAATAAAATCTTAAAAGAAGTAATAAAAAATCCAGATATAAATAAAAAAGAAAAATTATTAGAAATGATAAAATAATTTTAAAAATATTTGGAGTGGATAATCTATAGAAATATGTTTTGTTTGTAGATATCGATAAAAATAGAATATATAATCAAATTTATAAAAAATTGAAAAAATTTAAAAAAGTCGGTTTGAATTACGGTTAAAAGGGTATATAATGAACATAAAGAATTAATTATTATGTATCGGCTTTTTAAATTAAGATTATTTATTTGTCGGTAGAAGGAGAGTACAAAATGATGGATTATAAGAATTTAATAATGAACTCAAAATCAGTTAGAAGTTTTAAAGAAAAAGAAGTTGAAGCTAAAAACTTAGAAGAAATAAAAAAATATATAGAAACAGCTAAAGTTCTAGTTCCTGGTATAGAAACAGAATTAAAATTCTATGACAAAGGTGAAGTATATGACAAAATGGAAGGATTAGCTGGATACAATGGATTCCTTATAGATGCACCACACTACATGCTTTTACTTTCAGATAAAAAAGATAATTATATAGAAAATGCTGGATATATAGCAGAAAACGCAAGATTAAAAGGGGTAGAATTAAAAATAGATTCTTGCTGGATAACATTTAATGACGGAAAGAAAATACTTGAAAATATAGGAATAGTAACTGATAAAGAATTAGTTGCATTAGTAGCATTTGGATATGCTGATGAAGCTAAGAAAAAAGTTTTAAAAGCTACTAAAACTGGAGAAAACTATTCTCAGTCAGAAATGGAAAAAGCAATGGCAGAACCTGCATCAGATAGAAAAGCTATAGAAGAAATAGTATTCATGGATAAATGGGGACAGGCAGCAGATATAGAAGATCTAGAAACAAGAGCTTTATTAGATGCATTTTCATATGCTAGACTAGCTCCTTCAGCACTTAACAAACAGCCATGGAGATTTATAGTTGATGGTGGTAAAATAGTTCTTGTTGTTGATAAAGAAGAATTAAAAGACGAATACGAAGGAAAAATAGCTTCTGGTATAGTTATGTTATACTTCGGAGTAATAGTGGATACAACTCTTATGGATTCTAAATGGGTATTTGATGCAAGTGGATATGAAGTACCTGCTGAATATAGAGTAGTTGGATACTGCAATATATAATTAAATTGATTATGTGGGATGTCTCGATTATTTAAAGAGACATCTCTTTTTTTTATGCTTAGACCAAATATAATCTTATCTCCAGATTTCGATGCATCGCTTTGATTTTGTATAATATATTTATCTGTTGCGATGCATCTTCAGATTGTATAAAATAATAATTATTAAAAGGAGGAATGTTTGATGTTTGGAGTTTATATACATATTCCGTTTTGTGTAAAGAAGTGTAAATACTGTGATTTTAATTCGTTTAAAATGAATTTATGTGATAAGAAGAGATATTTAGATGATTTAAATAAAGAGATAAAGATGTATTCAGGTGAATGTGCTGATAGAATAGTAGATACTATTTTCTTTGGAGGAGGGACTCCTAGTATTTTATCTTGTGATGAGATTGAGAGTTTGATGAAGTGCGTTAAAGATAGTTTTAATATTTCTGATGATGCCGAGATTACTATGGAATGTAATCCAGGTACTATTGATAGGAAAAAGTTAGAAGCTATTAAAAGAAGTGGAATAAATAGGCTGAGTATAGGCCTTCAAGCTGTTCAAAATCATCATTTAAGTTATATAGGTAGAATTCATACTTATGAGGAGTTTGAGAAGAATTTTAAAGAGGCTAGAAGTGTAGGTTTTGATAATATCAATATAGATCTCATGTTTGCACTTCCTAATCAGATTGAGGACGATTGGAAAGAGAGTTTGGAAAAGGTTGTTGGATTAAACCCTGAGCATATTTCTGCGTATTCTCTTATAATGGAAGAGGGAACAGAGCTTTTTGATATGTATGAGCGAGAAGAGTTTGAACTTATGGACGAGGATAGAGATATAGAGATGTATGAATACACTATTAACTATCTAAAAAACAATGGATATAATCAGTACGAAATATCTAATTACTCTAAAGAAGGCAAAGAATGTAGACACAATATAATATATTGGCAGTGCGATAACTATCTTGGACTTGGTGCAGGTGCAGCTGGATATCTTGCTAGAGATAGATATACAAATGAGTCAAATTTAAATAGTTACCATAAAAAAATAGAAAGTGGGAAAAAGCCTATTATAAGTGTAGAAAATCTTTCTGATGAGGAAATGATGGAAGAAATGGTGTTTATGGGATTGAGAATGAACTCTGGAATTAATAGAATTGATTTTAAAAATAGATTTGGAGTTGAATTCTGTGATAAATATAAAAAACAGGTAGAGGATTTAGTTGAGAGAGGACTTTTATCTGTAGATGATGAAAATATAAAACTAACTCAAAAGGGAAGAGAGATATCTAATAGTGTATTTTTAGAAATATTATCTTAGATAAGAGTGATAATGATATGTTAATTAGCACTCTAGTGTGCTAATGGACAATTAATAAAAAGAATATTGAATTTGCAATAAAGAAATCTGATTATAGTATAATTGGATTTCTTTTTTGTGTTCAAAAATACTTTTTAAAAAGTTTTTTCAAAAGATGTTGACAAAAAATTCTAATGGTGTTATAAAATAAGTATAAGCTTTTTAGCACTCTTGAATGATGAGTGCTAATAAAGTAAGAAGGTGATGAATTTGGAATTGAATGAGAGAAAATTAAATATACTTAAAGCGATAGTTAAAGATTATATTGATACAGCAGAGGCTATCGGTTCTAGAACAATTTCAAAGAAACATGATTTTGGAGTTAGTGCAGCGACTATAAGAAATGAAATGGCGGATTTGGAAGAGCTAGGATATCTAATACAGCCTCACACATCTGCAGGTCGTGTTCCTTCAGTTAAAGGATATAGATTATATGTTGATTCTTTAATGAACAAGGGAGAGCTTACTGATGAGGAAAAAAGATTAATTGAAAACTGTATGCAAAACAATATAGACAATATAAATGGTTTAATTCATGAAACATCAAAGATGTTATCAAAATTAACCAATTATACTACAGTAGCTATTACAAAGAGTATAGCAAACAACGTAATAAAATATATACAGTTGGTAAACTTAAATGAAAACGAGATACTTTTAATAGTAGTTTCAGCAAAAGGTGATGTAAAGAAAGCGAACATACCAGTAAGAGAAAACATTGAACAAGCTAAGCTGAATCTTATATCAGATAGCTTAACAAAAAGACTTGCTGGAAAGAGTGTAGCTGACTTAGATGAAAACTTTATATCATATGTAAAATATCAGATTGGTGAGTTTTCAATGATAGTCGATACATTAATAGATGTTCTAAATGGTGAAGAGTCAGATGATGATTATTCACTTACATTAAATGGAGCTACAAACATTTTCAATTACCCTGAGTTTAACGACATAATAAAAGCTAGAGAATTTTTAAATCTAGTAGAAGAAAAAGATGCCGTTACAGATCTTATTAAACAGAAGGGTATTCAAAAGGATAATCTAAATATTTTAATAGGTAATGAAAATGGAAAAGGTCTTGAAAAAGATTGTAGTGTTGTAACAGCTACATATAATGTAGACAATAATACATTAGGAAAGATAAGCTTTATAGGACCTACAAGAATGGATTACGCTAGAGTTTGCTCAATAATAAATTATATGAGCATTTTACTAAATAAAAGAAATAAAACAGCAAAAAGCTGACGGACTGAGGGGTGTATGTCTTGGAAAATAATAAAGGTATAAACGAGGAGACAAAAAATACTAAAACGGCTGAGGAAGCTCAGAATGAAGAAGTAAATGTTTCTAATGAAGAGATAGAAGGTGAAGCAGAAAACATAACAGATATAAATGCTAAACTTGAAGAAAAAAAATTAAAAGATGAAATAGCAGATTTAAATGATAAATATCAGAGACTTCAAGCTGAGTATGCAAACTACAGAAGAAGAACTAATGAAGAAAAAGAAAATATAGGAATATTTGCCAATGAAAAAATAATGGCAGAACTTATTCCTGTTATAGACAATATGGAAAGAGCTTTAAATTCAGCAGATAAAGGTACAGCAGTTTATCAGGGTGTTGAGCTAGTTTTAAAACAGCTTTTAGATACTCTTGGTAAATTTGGTCTTAAAGAAATACCAGCTGAAGATGAGCCTTTCGATCCAAACTTCCATCAGGCAGTTATGCAGGATCATATATGTGGTGTAGAACCTGGTAAGGTTGTAGATGTGCTACAAAAAGGATATAAATTAAATGAAAAAGTTGTAAGAGCAACTATGGTAAAAGTTTCTTGCTAATAAATAGCAAATAAATTAATTAAATGAAAAGGTAAATTACAAATCATAATATGATTTATAATCATAAAGGAGGAAATTAAAATGGCAAAAGTAATAGGTATAGACTTAGGTACAACAAACTCATGTGTAGCAGTATTAGAAGGTGGAGAACCACAGATAATACCAAACTCAGAAGGTATGAGAACTACTCCTTCAGTAGTAGCTTTCACTAAAGATGGAGAAAGAATAGTTGGGGAACCAGCAAAAAGACAGGCAGTAACAAATGCAGATAGAACTATAAGCTCAATAAAAACTCATATGGGTACTGACTACAAAGTAAATATAGATGGAAAAGATTATTCACCACAGGAAATATCAGCAATAATACTTCAGAAATTAAAATCTGATGCAGAAAGCTACTTAGGTGAAAAAGTAACAGAAGCAGTTATAACTGTTCCAGCATACTTCACAGATGCTCAGAGACAGGCAACTAAAGACGCTGGTAGAATAGCAGGACTTGAAGTTAAGAGAATAATAAATGAACCAACAGCAGCATCACTTGCTTACGGTATGGATAAATTAGATCAGGATAAAAAAATATTAGTATTCGACTTAGGTGGAGGTACATTCGACGTTTCATTACTTGAAATAGGTGATGGTACTTTCGAAGTTTTAGCTACAGCTGGTAACAACAGACTAGGTGGAGATGACTTCGATAAAATAATAATAGACTACTTAGCAGAAGAATTCAAAAAAGCTGAAGGTGTTGATTTAAGAAACGACAAAATGGCTCTTCAGAGATTAAAAGAAGCTGCTGAAAAAGCTAAAAAAGAATTATCTTCAACAATGAGTACAAATATAAACCTTCCATTCATAACAGCAACTGCAGAAGGTCCAAAACACTTAAACATAGATTTATCAAGAGCTAAATTTGAAGAATTAACAGCAGGATTAGTTGAAAAAACTATGGAACCAATGAAGAGAGCTATATCAGATGCAGGAATATCAGTTTCTGAAATAGATGATGTATTATTAGTTGGTGGTTCTACAAGAATACCAGCAGTTCAGGAAACTGTTAAAAAATTCATAGGAAAAGAACCTCACAAAGGTATAAACCCAGACGAATGTGTTGCAGCTGGTGCTTCAATACAGGCAGGGGTATTAACAGGAGAAGTTAACGACTTATTATTATTAGACGTAACTCCATTATCATTAGGTATAGAAACATTAGGTAATGTATTCACTAAGATAATAGAAAGAAATACAACAATACCAACTAAAAAATCTCAGGTATTCTCAACTGCAGCAGATAACCAGACAGCTGTTGATATACATGTACTTCAGGGAGAAAGAAGTATGGCTTACGACAATACTACATTAGGTAGATTCCAGTTAACTGATATACCACCAGCAATGAGAGGAATCCCTCAGATAGAAGTTACTTTCGATATAGATGCTAACGGTATAGTTCATGTTACAGCTAAAGATTTAGGAACTGGAAAAGAACAGAAAATAACTATAACTTCTAACACTAACTTATCTGAAGAAGAAATAGAAAGAAAAGTAAAAGAAGCTGAAATGAATGCAGAAGCAGATAAAGCTAAAAAAGAAAAAATAGAAGCAGTTAACCAGGCTGAATCAACAGTATATCAGACAGAAAAAACTTTAAAAGAAGTTGAAGATAAAATAAGCGCTGATGATAAAGCTGAAATAGAAAAAGCAATAGAAAACGTAAAATCTGTAAAAGATAAAGAAGATGCATCAGCAGAAGAAATCAAAAATGCTATAGATGAATTAATGCAGAAATTCCAGAAAGTATCTGAAGTAATGTATCAGCAGGCACAGCAGCAGGCAGGTGCTGAACAGGCAAATGAAGGATCATCTTCAAATAATGACAATGTATATGATGCAGACTTCAAAGAAGTAGATGAAGATAAATAATATCTAACCTTTAGTATTAAATAACTGAATGTGATTATTCCAGGAAAAAAGACTATATAGCTTGTAATTGACCTGTGAATAAAGTAAGATATTAAAGTAGAATTATAAAGTATGAATGATAGCTTGTAGTTTTAAATATTCTACAAGCTATTGTTTTATTGTAGAAAGTTTGAGAAAGGAAAAGGCGGTGTCACAGGTTGAGTAGTAAAAGAGATTATTATGAACTTCTTGGCGTTGAAAAGACAGCAACAGCTCAGGAAATTAAAAAAGCATATAGAAAACTAGCTATGAAATATCACCCAGATAGAAATCCAGGTGATAAAGAAGCTGAAGAAAAATTCAAAGAAATAAATGAAGCATATGAAGTATTATCAGATGAGGAAAAGAGAAAAAGATATGATCAGTTTGGTCCAGATGGCGTAAATGGTCAAGGAGGATTCGGTGGTCAAGGTGGCTTTGGCGGCTTTGGTCAGGGTGACTTCAGTGGATTTGGCGGCTTTGAAGATATATTTGGAGATATATTCGGTGGCGGATTCGGCGGATTTGGAGGATCTGGCTCAAGAAGAAGAGGTCCAGTAAGAGGTGCTGATATAAGACAGAGAGTAAGAGTTACATTTGAAGAAGCTGCAAAAGGTGTTAAAAAGGAAATAAAAGTAACTAGAAATGAAGAATGTAGCGAATGTCATGGTACAGGAGCAAAACCAGGTACTTCTAAGAAAACTTGTCCAAACTGTAATGGTACTGGTACAGTTAGAAGTGTACAGAGAACACCATTTGGTAATATAGCAAGTACTAAGACTTGTCCAAACTGTAATGGTACTGGTGAAATAATAGATACTCCATGTTCTAAATGTAAGGGAACTGGTAGTGTAAGAAAAACTAAGACTATCGAAGTTGATATACCAGCAGGTATAGATGATGGACAGATGATAAAATTATCTGGACAGGGTGAATTTGGTGAACCAGGAGCTCCAAAAGGAGATTTATATATAATAGTAGAAGTTACTCCTCATGAAATATTCAGAAGAGATGGATACGATATTTATATAGATATGCCTATAACATTTGTTCAGGCAGCACTTGGTGATGAGATAGAAGTGCCAACTCTTGATGGTAAGGTTAAATATACTATACCAGAAGGTACTCAGACAGGTACAGTATTTAGATTAAGAGATAGAGGTATAAAACGTATTAGAGGTAATTCTAAGGGTGATCAGTATGTTAAGGTCAATGTAGAAGTGCCTAAGAAACTTTCTGAAAAACAGAAAGAATTATTAAGAGAATTCGCAGGTGAATGTGGGTCGAAAGAACACGAAAAAAAAGCCACATTCGGGGAAAAAATAGATAGATTATTTGGAAAGAAAAAGAAATAAATAATGAAAAGAGATGTCCAAGATTTTTCAAGGGCATCTTTTTTTAACTTCAAATCGAATCTAAACTCCTCTCCAGGCTTCGGCACATCGCATTTATTCTATAACACATTTATATGTTGCGATGTGCCTCCAGATTGTCGAGAGCATATTAGATTCGATATTGAAGTTTAAAGTTAGTTTTTATGAAAAATCTTTAGGACATCTCTTTTTCATTTTATTTCCCCAAAGTAGAAGATTTTGGTAAAAGTAGATAAAAAAGAAAATTTATCTTGAAAGATTGGTTTATTAATGGTATTTTTTGTAATGAGAAAAATTTGTGAATAGTTATGAAAGGTTTAGTAAAGGAGAGTAGTAATGGAAGAGAAGAAAGGGTTTAGTATAAATTGGGTAGAGACTGGGAAGTTGTTTTTAGCAGCTTTAGTTATTTTTACGCTTAAACATTTTGTTGTTAATTTTGCTGGGGTTGAGTTTAGAAATAATGAGACTACTAGCATGGGTGGAGTTCTTTTAGGGCTAGTGTTTGTGGCAATGGTGCTTGAATACTGGAAGGGATTCCATATTATAGGTAAAGGCGACGGAAAAGGAGCAAGTATTATAGCTGGTATAGGTGCTGGTATATTTGCTAATTCCATAATGAATTTCTTTATAACAGTTGCAGTAGCAGAGGTAGTATTTGGAATTTTAGATTATTTCTTATCTGGTAAAAGAGAAAAAGAAAGATTAGAAAGAGAAGCTAGAAAACCTAAACACGATGGAAAAAGAAAAAAATCAAAGAAGAAAAAGAAATAATTTATATTATAGAGGTTGTGCTATTAAAATTTAGTAGCACAACCTTTTTTGCAGAAAGAAAAGATAATAGATAAAAATTGTTATATAGTATGATATAATAAAAGGTAATGTAAAATGGAAAATTTTGACCATGTGTCAATTTAAAGAATAATATTTTTTAGATGGAGGTTACGAAAATGGGAAATTGGATAGAAGTAACAATTAGAACAACTACAGAAGCAGTTGAGGCTATAACAAATATACTTTATGAAAATGGAGCAGCTGGGGCTATGATAGAAGACCCTAATGACTTTAAATTCCAGAAAAAACACGAATATGATTGGGATTATGTTGAAGAAGAAGTATTCAATAAAAGTGGAGAAGACTGCGTAAAAATAAAAACATATATATCTGAAGAAAAAAATGTACCAGAATTCGTTGAAAATGTAAGACATAGAATATCTACACTTAAAGATTTCGGTATAGATCCAGGTGAAGGAAGCGTGTCTTTAGATACAGTTAATGAAGCAGATTGGGCAAATAACTGGAAAAAATACTACAAACCAACTAAAGTAGGTGAAAAGATAGTTATAAAACCATCTTGGGAAGAATACGAAGAACAGGAAGGAGATATAGTTATAGAGTTAGATCCAGGTATGGCATTTGGTACAGGTACTCATGAAACAACTAGTATGTGTATATGCCAGTTAGAAAAATACGTTACTCCAGATGCTAAGGTATTCGATATAGGTTGTGGTAGTGGTATATTAGCAATAGCAGCTGCTAAATTAGGTGCTAATGATGTAACAGCAGTTGATTTAGATGAAGTAGCTGTTGAAGTTGCTAAAGAAAATGTAAAAGAAAGTAATGTAGAAGATAAGGTTACAGTACTTCATGGAAACTTAACTGATGTTATACATGATAAAGCGGATGTTGTTGTGGCTAATATAATAGCAGATATAATAAAAATACTTGCTAAGGATGTACAGCAGTTTATGAAAGAAGATGCTGTGTTTATATCTTCAGGTATAATACTTGCAAAAATAGATGAGGTAGTAGAAAGTCTTGAAGAAAATGGATTTGAAATAGTAGAAGTTATCAGAAAAGGAGAATGGTCTGCTATAGTATCTAAAATAAAAAAATAAATCTCAATTAGGAGTTTTATAGAATAAAATTTATTTTAAAAGGATATTATTATGGATTGGACATGGACTATGGATAGATTTTTTGTAGACAAGAACAATATAAATTTAGAAGAAAATACATGCATCATAGAAGGCGAAGATGTAAAGCATATAACAAAAGTTCTTAGATATAGAGAAGGCGAAAAACTTGAAATCTGTGATGGAGAAGATAACGAGTATATTGGCGAAATAAAATCTATGTCTAAGGAAGAAGTTTGTCTAGATATAATAGATAAAAGAGATATAAAAAGAGAGTCTAAACTAAGAGTTAGAGTATATCAGGGAATGCCAAAAGGTCCTAAAATGGAGTATATTCTTCAGAAATTAACAGAAGTTGGAACTGATGAAATAATTCTAGTAGATACTAAGAGAAGTGTTGCCAAAGTAGATGGCAAAAAAGAAGATAAAAAGCTTGAAAGATGGGAAAGAATCATATATGAAGCTGCAAAACAGTCTAAGAGAGGAAAAATTCCTACATTAAAAGGAGTTTTAAGTTTTAAAGAAGCTCTTGATGATATGAAGAGAAATGATTACAATATTTGCCCTTATGAAGACGAAAGAAATATACCTTTAGTTAAAGAGATAAGAGGGCTTGATATAGAAAGTATAGGTATATTTATAGGACCAGAAGGTGGAATTGCTGATGAAGAAATAGATGCACTTAAAGAAAATGGAGCAAAAGTAGTTACTCTTGGTCCTAGAATTCTTAGAACAGAAACTGCATCTACTGTAGCCTCAGCACTTGTACAATATGAATTAGGTGATTTAGGAGGAGAAATATAAGTGAAAAAAGTTGCTTTTTACACACTTGGATGTAAAGTAAACCAGTATGAAACAGAAGCTATGATAGAATTATTTGAACATGCTGGATATGAGCACGTTCAGAGTGAAGAATATGCAGATGTTTATGTTATAAATACTTGTACAGTTACTCACATGAGTGATAGAAAATCAAGACAGTATATAAGAAGAGTTAAGAAAAAGAACCCAAACTCTGTAATAGCGGTTGTAGGATGCTATTCTCAGGTTGCGCCAGAGGAGATACTAGATATAGAAGAAGTAAATTTAGTTATGGGTACTAATGACAGAAGACATATCGTTGAAAAAGTTGAGGCTGTTACATGCAATGATAAGGTGTCTACAGTAGACGATATAATGAAGGTAAAAGAATTTGAAGAAATAGAAATAACTCAGACTAATGGTAGAACTAGAGCGTTTATGAAAATTCAGGATGGATGCGATAGATTTTGTACATATTGTATAATTCCTTATGCAAGAGGAAGAGTTAGAAGTAGAGATCTTGATAATATAGTCGAAGAAGTTAAATTATTGGCTTCTAAGGGCTATAAAGAGGTAGTACTTACTGGAATACATGTTGCATCTTATGGAAAAGATATAAAGGATAAAGATGTCAAATTACTAGACGTTATAAAAGCTGTAAATGAAATAGACGGTATAGAAAGAATAAGAACTAGTTCAGTTGAGCCAATATTATTTACTGATGAGTTTGTAGAAGAAATTTCTAAGATGGATAAAGTTTGTCCTCATTTCCATTTGTCACTACAGAGTGGATGTGATGCAACTTTAGATAGAATGAACAGAAGATACACTACTGCTGAATATAGAGAAATAGTAGAAAGATTAAGAGAAAAAATGCCAGATGTTGCTATAACTACAGACGTTATAGTTGGATTCCCTGGAGAAACTAATGAAGAATTTAAACAGACTTATGAATTTTTAAAGAATATAGAATTAGCACAGATGCATATATTCAAATATTCTCCAAGAAAAGGTACTCCAGCGGCTAAGATGGATAATCAGATAGATCCTCAGGTAAAACATATGAGAAGTGAACAACTTATATCTCTATCTAAAAATAATTTCGATAAATTTGCTGAAAGATTTATAGGTAGAGAAATGGATGTTTTATTTGAAGAAACTACTAAATCTGGAAACTATGAAGGACTTACAATGAACTACATGAGAGTTGAAGCTCCAAGTGAAGAAGATATTTCTGGACAGATAAGAAAAGTAAAAATAACTGGAATAAAAGAAGACTATGTTGAGGGTGTATTAATATAGTATAAAAATAAATCCTTCTGATTTTACCAATTAATTTGGTGAAAAAAGAAGGATTTTTTATTTTGGTGTAGAAATTTATAAAGATAACAAATCGGAGGTGAAATAATTATGGATTGTATATTCTGTAAAATAGCAAATGGAGAAATACCATCATCAAAAGTTTATGAAGATGATAAAATATTAGCGTTTAACGACCTTAATCCTGTTGCGCCATATCATATACTTGTAATACCTAAAAAACACTACACTAGTATATTAGACGTGCCAGCAGAAGAAATGGGTATAATAGCTGATATACACAACGCTATAAACACAATAGCTAAAGAAAAAGGATTCGATAAAACTGGATTCAGAATAATAAATAACTGCGGTGAAGATGGTGGTCAGGAAGTTAAACACATACACTACCATGTACTAGCAGGTAAAAAACTTCCTAACTACGAAGCAGAAGAAAAATAGGAGTATTTTCCTATATCAATCTTGGCGAAATTGATGCTAGGGTAATTTTAAAAAATGTTAAAAAAAAATGTCGGATTAGGAATAAAAATACTTGATAAAAGTAAAGATTTAGTTTATACTAGATTAAGTGTTAGGTTTGTAATCCTTAACAGTTGTTACAGTCCCAGCATAATTGCGCTATCGGAGGGAGGGAAAAAGAATGTCAGAAGTTAGAGTAAGAGAAAATGAATCATTAGACAGTGCTTTAAGAAGATTTAAACGTCAGTGTGCAATGTCTGGCATAATGTCTGAAGTTAGAAAAAGAGAACACTACGATAAACCAAGTGTAAAACGTAAGAAAAAAGCTGAAGCAGCTAGAAGAAAAAACGCTAAAAGATAGTAGCAAATAAAAGCAAAGAGGTGAGGGGAAATGACCCTTAAACAAAAATTACAAGAAGATCTAAAGACTTCAATGAAAAACAAAGATACATTGAGAAAATCAGTTATAACTTTAATAAGATCTTCAATAAAGCAGGTAGAAGTTGATAAACGAATCGAATTGAACGATGATGATGTTATAGATATAATATCAAAACAGCTAAAACAGCGCAATGACAGTTTAGAACAATTTCTAGATGCTGGAAGGGAAGATTTAGTTGAAGAGACTAGATCAGAAATAGAAGTATTAAAAGAGTACCTACCTCAACAATTAAGCGAAGAAGAGCTAAATGAGATTGTAAAACAGACTATATCTGAAGTAGGAGCAACTTCTATGAAGGATATGGGAAAAATAATGTCAGTTATAAAACCTAAAACAAAAGGTAGAGCTGATGGAAAACTAATTAATAAATTAGTTAAGGAAAACTTACAATAAATATGTATATATGGCCTGGATATTTTATCCAGGCTTTTAATCTTTTTTGAATAAATTTATTAAAGATAGAAAATACCGTTTTAAGAGTTAGATAATAATAGACTTTTAAAATGGTATTTTTGTTTTTTTGAAAAAGTTTTGAAACTAAAATTTGATGTATATTCAAGATGAATATATATATTCTGAAAAATAATTTTTGTACTAAAAAGTAATTATCATATATAAAATAAACATATTAAAATAAATAATCTATACAATAAAAATAATCTGAATTAAAAAATAAAACACGCTTGTAATATAATCATGATTATGTTATGATATAGTCATAACGAAGAGGAGGTAAAAAACTGTATGAATGAAGGAAGATTAAAAAAGAATATGCCAACATTGGTAATTCTTTCAATAGCAGGTGCGCTTATATATGCGTTACCGTACTTTAGAAATTATTATTATGATACTTTTTTAGCAGCATTTAAATTAACTAATACTCAAATGGGTACATTAGGAAGTGCTTATGGAGTATGTTGTTTAATATCTTATGTATTTGGTGGTTATTGTGCAGATAGATGGAAAACAAAAAATCTATTAATGATATCACTTATTTCAACTGGATTATTAGGATTTACATTATTAACATATCCTCCATATCCTGTATTATTAGCAATACATGCAGCTTGGGGAATAACTTCAATTCTTACTTTCTGGAGTGCACTTGTAAAAGCTGTTAGATCACTAGCAAGTGAAAACGAACAAGGAAAAGCATTTGGATTCTTTGAAGGTGGTAGAGGTGTAACAAACATAATACAGTCTATGTTTGTACTAGCAATATTTGCATTCTTCTCAAAAAGAATGAGTGAAAAAATGGCTTTATCTGCTGTTATAATAGTGTACTCAGTTATATGCTTAGTACTTGCAGTTGCAATAATGTTCTTATTTAAAGAAGTTGAAGATGGAGCTAAAAAAGAAGACAAAAAAGCAGTATTTGACTGGGCAGCTCTTAAAAAGATATTAAAAATGCCTACAACTTGGGTTGCAGCATTAATAATATTTCCGTCTTATGCAATGATAATAAGTTACTACTACATAACACCATATGCATCATTAGCATTTGGAACAACAGCTGTTATCTCAGCAGCAATAGGTTATCTATCACAGTACTGTAGACCAATAGGTTGTATGGGAAGTGGTGTTATAGGTGATAAAATAGGTGTTTCAAATATGGTTATAATATCTTACATATTAATGATAATAGGTATAGTAGGATTAATCTTAGTACCAGGAAAACCTTCTATGATATTTATGCTATTAGTTTCAATAGCTTTAATATACACAACTATGTATGCTCTTCAGGCAATGCATTTCGCTATACTATCTGAAGCTGATTATCCTGTTGAAGTTACTGGTGCAGTAACAATGCCTCTTATGATGTTAGGATACAGCCCAGAAATAATAATGCCAATTATAGCAGGTAAATGTATAGATAAATTCCAGGGCGTATTAGGATACAAAGTATTCTTTGGAATATTACTAGCATTAGCTGTTGCAGGTGTTGTATTTGTATTAATTTGGAAGAGAATAACAAAAGATTATAGAGAAAGTTTAAAAGAAAAAGAAGCTGAAACAGCTACAAATGTAGCAGAAGCATAAAAAATTAACCCTTATGTTAATTTTAGTATGATTATATGGTATTATAAATTATAAAATCTAAAATCAATTGACAAAGGGGAGGGGACAGTTTTGGAAAGTATAAAAGAAAGAAATAAGGAAATACAGAGAAAAAGAAAAATGATGTATTTCATAGAAGCTACACAAAAGATAATGGAAGAAGAGGGAACAGATCATGTAACTATAAGAAGAGTTGCAGATATAGCTGGGTATAATAGTGCGACTATATATAATTATTTTAAAAATCTTAATCATATGATAGCTTTTGCATCTATTCAATATCTAGAAAACTATAATAAGGAGTTTCTTGAGGCTATAAAAAAATACGATGATGAATATGAAAAATTTATTGTCGAATGGAAAGTGTTTTTTAAAAATGCATTTGAGCATCCAATAGCTTTTGAATATATTTTCTTTAGTGGAAATGAAAATATAGAAGAAATAATGAAAGAATATTATGAAATATTCCCAGTTGAAGTCGATTCTAAAGATGATTTGGAGGAAATGCACGAACTTTTAAAATTAGCTAATTTCGGATACAGAAATGAGAAATGTCTTGAGGAATTCTCTAAAGGTGGCTATATAAAGAAAGAAAATATAGGGATAATTAATGAGATAACTAAATGTATAGCTCATGAATATATATCAATAGCAGCTAAACAAAAAGAGGAATTTGACAAAGATAAGTACATCAAAAAATTCATTTCGTGTATAAATTATCTTATAAACAAAGATAAATAAAATAAAGATAAGAGGTGTTCAAATGGCTAAAAAAATTAAATTATTTGATTTGATTCTGATGAGTATATCTACTTTGTACGGTATAAGATGGATTGCAAAATCTACCGCATCATCTTTTGGATTAGGTCTTGCTGCAATACCTTCATGGTTAATATTTGCGGTGCTATTCTTTATTCCACAAGCACTTATATGTGCAGAATTAGCAAATAGGTTCTCGGATAAAAGTGATGGGGGATTATACGTATGGGTAAAAGAAGCTCTAGGAGAAAAATATGGATTTATGGCAGCTTGGCTAAATTGGACATCCAAAATATTTTGGTACGCTTCTTTTATGACATTCTTTGTTATAAATATAAGTTATTTTATA
The DNA here is from genome assembly GCF_003478825.1 of Peptoclostridium sp. AF21-18. Classification (NCBI taxonomy): domain Bacteria; kingdom Bacillati; phylum Bacillota; class Clostridia; order Peptostreptococcales; family Peptoclostridiaceae; genus Peptoclostridium; species Peptoclostridium sp. AF21-18. The sequence continues at coordinate 5,589 of NZ_QUGE01000005.1, read as the reverse complement.
GGGAGATCAGAACTTGCAGATAATAAAATAGTAGTAATGATACTTTCAGTTGTCATATTCTGGCTACTATCTATGATGAGTATGAAAGGAATGGGTGGCTCAAAAATATTTACTAGTTTTGGAGCATTTGGTTCTTTCATACCATCTGTAATACTAATATCATTTGCTTTTATAGCAATAGTTGTTCTTAAAAAACGGCCTTCAGCTTCAGTATACACTGTTGCAACTATGACTCCAAAATTTAATGCGGATTCACTGGTAGCTGTATCAGGAATAATATTTGGATTCACTGGGGCAGAGGTTATAGCAAACTTTATAACAGAAATAGATAATCCTAAAAAGACTTATCCAAAAGCTATATTAGTATCAGCAGTCTTAGTTGCTGGATTATATATACTAGGATCTATAGCAATTACTATGATACTACCACCTGAAGAAATACAAGCATCTACTGGAATACTTGATTCAATAGGTAGGGTTGCAGCACTTCTAGGAATAGGAGACTGGCTTGTAAAACTTATAGCTGGTGGGGTAGCGTTTTCAATGCTAGGAGCTACAATAATATACATAGCTTCACCTATAAAAATGCTATTTGGATCTGTACCAAAGGGAATGTTCCCAGATAAATTTACAAAAGTAAACTCTGTTGGTATACCTGAAAAAGCAGTTATACTTCAGACAGTAATAGTTTCGTTATTATTAATAGCAACAGCGGTTATGCCAGGTGTTGATGTTATTTATAATATATTAGTAACAATGACAGCTCTTACAGCATTACTGCCATATGGATTACTTTTAATATCTTATATAAAAATAAGAAAAGAATCTAAAGATGATAATTATGATGGTTATGTTATGGCAAAGAGCAATAAAATTTGTATAGGAATAGGATATGAAACACTATTCTTATGTATATTAGGTATATTATTCTCTTGTGCACCAGTTATGGGCTCACTTAGAGAAAATATAATATATGAACTAGAAATGATAGGCGGCGGTTTAATAGTAATAATGTCTGGTCTTTATTTATGGAACAGATATATAAAAAAATAAATAATTAAATAGGGTAGTCGTCTAAATTTAAGGAGGAAATATAAAATGGGTGTTGAATGCAAAGAAAGAATAATTCTAACTGAACAGCCTTACAAATTTAATGCTGTTGAAAATGAATGGATAACATTAAAAGATGGTACAAAACTATCTTCAAGAATATGGTTCCCAGAAACTGATGAACCATTACCAGCAATACTAGAATATATTCCTTATAGAAAAACTGATGGAACAAGAATGAGAGATGAACCTATGCATGGATATTTTGCAGGACATGGTTACGTTGTTGTTCGTGTAGATATGAGAGGTACAGGAGAATCTGATGGTCTTTTAAGAGATGAATACATCAAACAGGAACAGGACGATGCTCTTGAAGTAATAGATTGGATAAGCAAACAGCCTTGGTGCGATGGAAATGTAGGTATGATGGGTAAATCATGGGGAGGATTCAACTCTCTACAGGTAGCTGCAAGACAGCCAGAAGCATTAAGAGCAGTTATAACAGTTGGATTTACAGATGATAGATTTAATCAGGATATACATTACAAAGGTGGATGTTTATTAAACGACAACTTCTGGTGGGGATGTATAATGCTTGCATATCAGGCTAGACCACTTGATCCACATATAGTTGGAGATGCATGGAAAGATGCTTGGATAAATAGATTAGATCAGATGCCTTTATGGATGGCAAATTGGTTAGAACACCAGACTAGAGATGAATACTGGAAACATGGTTCAGTTTGTGAAGATTACTCAGCAATAAAAGTACCAGTAATGGCAATAGATGGTTGGGCAGACTCTTACACAAATACAGTAATGACATTAATGAACGGATTAAGCGTTCCAAGAAAAGGTATAATAGGACCTTGGGCACACGTTTATGCTCATGATGGTGTACCAGGACCAGCTATGGGATTCTTACAGGAAGCTACAAAATGGTGGGATAAATGGTTAAAGAAAATAGACAATGATGCTCTTGATTGCCCACAGATACAGGCATGGTTAGAAGAAAGTATGTTACCAGAAGCTAAACATCCAGTTAGTGAAGGTAGATGGGTTGGTCTAGATTCTTGGCCAAGTAAAGATGTAAACGACAAAGTAATGTCATTTACTCATGGTAAATTAATGGAAACAGCAAATGAAAATAAAGAAGAAGTAGTACTTCAGACTCCGCAGAACCACGGTCTTCTTGCTGGTGAATGGATGGGTGCAGGTGTACTTGGTGAAAGCCCAGCTGACCAGAGAGTTGATGATGGTATGGCAATGCTATTCGAAACAGATGTATTAGAAGAAGCAATAGAAATATTAGGATACCCAAGATTCGAAGTTGAATTAACAAGTGATAAACCAAAAGCAATGTTATTTGCACAGTTATCAGATGTAGCACCAAACGGAGCTGTTACTAGAGTTTCTTATGGTGTAATGAACTTAACTCACTTAGAAGGACATGACAAAGTTGTAGAATTAGTTCCAGGACAGAAAACTAAAGCATTTGTAAACTTAGACTGCTGTGGACATAACTTCCCAGCTGGACATAGAATAAGAGTATCTCTTGCTACTACATTCTGGCCTATGTTCTGGCCTATGCCTGAAGACGCAGCTCTTACTTTATCATTAGATACTGCTAAATTCAGCTTACCAGTATTTACAGGAAAAGACTGCGAAGGACCTAATATGCAGCCAGAATCAGCACCATTAACTCCAGCTACATTCTTAACAGAAGGTAGAGTTGATAGATCAGTATACTACGATATATTAACAGATACTTGGACTTGTGTAACTGACGGTGTTGGTGGAGTATTCGGTGAAGGTATATACAGATTTGATGATGTAGATGTTACAGTTGAACACAACTTAAAGAGAGAGCTTAACTTAACAAATGGAGATCCATTATCAGCTGAATACACTATAACTCAGAATATGAGATTAGGAAGAGAAGGTTGGTGGACAAACTCTGATATAGTTGTAACTCAGACTGCTGACGAAGAATACTTCTACTTAAAAGGATATATGGATGTAACTGCAAATGAAGAAAAAGCATTCCACAAAGTTTGGGATCAGAAAATAAAACGTTTCGGAATGTAATTATATTCTATAAAAATAAGACATAAAAAATCCAAATAAAAAAGTCGCCTATTGTAAAATAGGCGACTTTTTTATTTGGTTATCTAAAAAATATAGTTAAATAAAAAAATGTATAAAAAAAGAGATAGTTTTAAACGGCTATCTCAATAAATTTCATAGCAATAAAATGAAAATGAAATTGACACTCGGTTATATTTATAATAACACACTTTCAATTAAATAAAAAGTCTGTAAATTCGCAAAAATATAAGTTATTATATATATAAGCTAAAAAAACATATATCAAACATAAAATATACTAAGGGAAAACGATATATGTTAGCGAAGGGAGAGAGTTTTATGAGAGTTACAGTAACTGGAAAACACGTTAAATTAACAGATGGAATAAAAGGGTATACAGAAGATAAATTAAAAAAACTTGGAAAATACCTAGATGAAGATACAGAAGTTAAAGTAACTGTTAGCGCTAGTAAAAATAGACAGAAGGTAGAAGTTATGATACCTAATGTAAATGGACACGCAATAAGAGTGGAAGAAGAACAGGATAATTTATATCCAGCAATTGATTTAGTTTGTGATAAGTTAAATAGACAGATAATCAAATACAAAGATAAATTTAAAACTAGAGTACCAGGCAACTTCTCTATAAGATATGAAGGAATAGAAGAACTAGCTCAAGAATTAGATTACGAAGTAGAAGAACCAGAAGTAGTAATAGAAAGAAGAAAAAAATTCAATTTAAAACCTATGAGTGTAGAAGAAGCTATACTACAGATGAACTTAACAGACCATGATTTCTATATGTTTAAAGATCGGGAAAGCTTCGAAATATGCTTAGTATATAAGAGAAAAGAAGGCGGATATGGATTAATAGAACAGGAAGTTTAAATTCTATAAAGCCATAAATAGATAGTATATAAAATGTAAACAAGGGAGTTGTCAATTGGCAACTCCTTTTTTAAAATATAATTATAAAAATGTTTAACAGATAGTAAATTTGGGTAAACATATACTATATGAATTTTAAGGAGGAAACAAATTATGGATATGAAAGTTTTACAGAACTTATCTTATGGACTTTATACAATAGGTACATTAAAATATGGAAGAAAAGTTGGGTGTGTTGTAAACACAGTGTTCCAGGTTTCTGCGGATCCGGCACTAATATGTATAAGTATGAACAAAGATAACTTTACACATGATTGTATAAAAGAAGAAGGAAGATTTAGTGTATCTATACTATCAGAAGATACAGATCCAGCTATAATAAGAGCATTTGGTTTCCAGTCATCTGAAAAGAATGACAAATATGATGGTTTCAAATATGATTATGTAGATAAAATGCCAGTGATGGTTCAGGATATAAGCGGATATTTAATATGTGAAGTTGTATCATTTACAGATGCAGCAACACATTCTTTAATACTTGCTAAAGTAACAAATTCGGGATTTGTAGGAAAACACAAACCTATGACTTATGATTATTATCATAAAGTAATAAAAGGTAAAGCACCAAAGAATGCTCCTACTTATGTTGAAGAAGTTGAAAAAGAAGAAGCTCCTAAAGCAGAAGGAAAAGTAAGTTACTACTGTGATGTATGTGGATATGTATATGAAGGAGATATAACAAAAGAGCCAGACGACTATAAATGTCCATTATGCCATATGGATAAATCACACTTTGTAAAAGTTGAAGAAGAACCAGTAGAAGAAAATGTAAGTTATTACTGTGATGTATGTGGCTATGTATACGAAGGAGATATAACAAAAGAACCAGACGATTATGTATGCCCATTATGTGGAGTAGATAAGTCACACTTTATAAAATCTGAAGAAAAATCTGCTGCAAAAGAAGAAGTTAAAAAAGAAGAACCAAAAGCAGAAGATGTAGGAGTAAGCTACTACTGTGACGTATGTGGCTATGTATACGAAGGAGATATAACAAAAGAACCAGACGATTATGTATGCCCATTATGTGCAGTAGATAAATCAAATTTTATAAAAGTAGAAAAAGAAGAAGCAGAAGCAGTAAAAGGAGAGGAAGCTCCAAAAGCAGAAGATGTAGGAGTAAGCTACTACTGTGACGTATGTGGCTATGTATACGAAGGAGATATAACAAAAGAACCAGACGATTATGTATGCCCATTATGTGCAGTAGATAAATCACATTTTATAAAAGTAGAAAAAGAAGAAGCAGAAGCAGTAAAAGAAGAGGAAGCTCCAAAAGCAGAAGATGTAGGAGTAAGCTACTACTGTGACGTATGTGGATACGTATACGAAGGAGATATAACAAAAGAACCAGATGATTACGAATGCCCATTATGTCATGTAGATAAATCTCATTTTATAAAACAGTAAATAAGATATATTATATAGGCTGTCACAAAATTTGTGACAGCCTTTTTAGTATGACGGGCATGCTATTAATCTGTGGTGAAAGTCCATAAAAGG